>JAAHGR010001017.1 GCA_010672425.1 Symploca sp. SIO2E6 | reverse complement strand
TAGCCAAACTAGCTAATGGTATTACCGGTTCCTTATCTATTGTGCTGGATAGATCCCAGCTATCAGTAACTGGCGAAGGTAGTATCGGCGCAGCATCAGTTTCCTGATCAGCTGTCTGTGCCGCTACTGGTAAGGCTACCGTACCAGTAAGTAGTAAACTCGTATATATCCAATGCCTTAGATCCTGCATATGCACCCTTGACATCCTGAGCAACTATGATTGATATTATCCTACTTTCGAGTTCAAAGAATCACCCCTTGCTCATTAGTTATCCTTACAAAGGATACTTGACAAATAATCAGTAATCTTGATATGCGGTAAATGGTATTAGGTGACCAGCGATATGGTATTAGCCCGTAGGTTGGGTAGAGCTTTAGAAAGTGACCCAACACAACCCAGCGTTGGGTCTCGTTGCCTCGACCCAACCTACATCTATTTAATCATTTTAGCTGTGTCACTTGTTTATTTCTTCGTAAACGAAGAGATATTAGACAAATTTCTCAATTCTCAATTGTCCATTGATAAGTTTTCTAACTCGACAAGCAGGTAATTTGTTTCCTCTTCTCCTGTAGCGGTATTGACTGATGTCGTTTCTTCAAGGGTTGCTCTATATAATTTTTTCCCGACATTTAAATCATTACCTATATTTTTCAGCAACTCCTTAGATATAGTGCCTTGATAATCATGGTGACTTTCCTGTTCTTCAAAAATAAACTTTCTATATTTTTTATTGTTACCTACTCCAGCTAGCATTAGTTTTCCTATTAAATAAATTCTTCTTGGATTTTCTACCTCTTTTTTGTTAATTATCTCTAAAGCTCTTAATATGTTGGTATAAGAAATCTCAGCAAACCCCCCCTTTCCTGGATCTACAGAACCCCAGTCCAAGGATAAATTAGCTTGTAGAGTTGATAAGTGAGTCAAGAATGATTTGAATTTTATAGATGACTTGCCATATAATGCAGATATTTTTTCTTGAAGAATATCACTGTCTTCATGTGTACTTGCACTGATTAATTCTAGTAAGTCTTGTGCCGCCTGTTCTGCAATCGGGTCTTCTAATAAATTTAGTTGTCTAGGTTGACCTTGTGATAACCCTAGCCTCAAACCAAAAGAGCCAGTAAAAGTTTCTACAATAGATAACTCTAACTCCGACTTCATTTCTTGTCTAACCGATAATCTCTTACTCTGTATTTTTGATTTCCCAATTGCACCAAGAAAGTCTTGCAGAGATTTTAAAACAGAGCCGATTTTTTTAGCTGGTGCTTCTTGGTTGTTTTCATAAACATAGCTGAATCTGAACTCTAGTATTTCTCGATGTTGAGCCTTGGCTATAATTGAAGTATTTTGCAGTGTAGCTAAAATTGCTGATCTGGGTCTATTTTCAACTTTTTCCAAAATTATAAAGACTTCCATCATTCGATTGTCAAAGTCAGCAAAATCTCTATCGAGAGGTACAAGAACTCCAACTGTCTTATCTGTTTTTTGATAAGACCATACAGCTGCGATATCACCAATTACCTTTGTCTTTGTCCAACCTTTATCTTCAAGATATTTTTCTAGCTTAACGGGAGATATTTTACTTATTGCTTCCCGTTCTAATTCAAGTGCTATCATCTTTTATTCCTCCAATTACAAATTATCGCTACCCAATAACTTTGCTCTATCTTTTACTGCTTGCTGCATTAATTTTGAGATTGCTTCGGGAGTAAATAAATTTATTTTTTGTATTTCCACTGTAACAGTTGTTGTGTTACTTGTTGTTTTTTTTCCTTTCAATGAAACTGAATATTCACTAATTGAGTAAATCAGTTGAATGTATCCATAACTAAACTCTTCTTTTTTTGTGTTATCATCCATTCTTGAGAACTGTTATGAAGATATCATTTTAGCATCTTTGTCATCCTCTGCTCCCTTGCCTTATTGAAAATCTTATGAACAAACCCTATAATTGGGATGCTCTAGACTACGCCAAGAGTTCATCTGCACAGCAAATTTGGGCAAGAGAACTAATTGCCAAACTGAACTTGCAGGGTAATGAACGAGTCCTAGATATTGGTTGCGGGGATGGTAAAATCACCGCTGAAATTGCCAATCTAGTTTCTGATGGCTCAGTTGTTGGCATTGATAATTCTGAGGCAATGGTACAGCTTGCCAAAACTCGTTATCCAATCAGTGCTTTTCCTAACCTACAATTTCACTACGCAGATGCTTGTCAGTTGCCTTTTGAACAGGAATTTACTGTCATCTTTTCTAACGCGGCACTTCACTGGATACAGGATCATCTGTCTGTTGTTCAAGGTATCAGCAATAGCTTGCAGTCT
>JAAHGR010001016.1 GCA_010672425.1 Symploca sp. SIO2E6 | reverse complement strand
TAATGAGTAATGACTCACCGTTCGCCCATTTTAAAATAAGGTTATAAAAATGGGCAATTGTTGAGGGGGTTGTGGGCTCAACTGTAGCTGATTATACAAAATATCCTGGGATACCACAAAGAGTGCGATCAGCTACGCTGGTGCCGTAGGCAATCGCTTGCCGTAATAAAAAGCGATCAGCGCAAGCTGGTGCTGCAAGCAATCGCGAACTAACCAAGCCGCGACGCGATCGCTTGCCCAACGGGAGCAGGCGATTACAGAGAGGCATCAGTACGCTGCTGATTGAATGGCAGTGTATCGTAGGAGCATGAAAGGTTCATGGTGAGAGTAAATAGATGATGAATATTAGCCTAGAATCTCAAATTAATACTGAAAGAATAGATGAACTACCATTGCTGATTGCCCAATGTCAAAAAATGGGATTACAAAAATTGATAGAGAAACATTTTCCGACACATGGTAATTGGCAAGGATTAAGTTTGGGATGGGTAGTGGTAGTCTGGCTATGTCACATTATATCACAACAAGATCATCGCTTGTCTTATGTGCAAGAGTGGGTAGAAAAAAGACTGCAAACTTTGAGAGGATGTACAGGACAAACACTCAGAGGATTGGACTGGTCAGATGATAGATTAGCCGCAAGTTTAAGATACTTGAGCCAAGATAAAAATTGGGAGGAATTTGAGAGAGAATTAGGAGGTAATTTAGTACAAGTATATGATATTGAAAGCAACAAAGTATATCTAGATAGTACTACAGGTAGTAGTTATTGTGGAGCTGACGAAGCCGGATTATTTCAATGGGGAAAAAGTAAAGATCATCGACCAGACTTAAGACAGGTCAAAATTATGTTATCGACGTTAGAGCCAATAGGAATGCCAGTGGCCACAGAAATTTTAGCAGGAAATAATGCAGATGACCCTTTATATATTCCTGCGGTTAATCGAGTCAGGAAAACCCTGAATAAATCAGGATTACTCTACATTGGGGATTGCAAAATGGCGGCGTTATCAACAAGAGCAGAAATTAATAGAGCCGGGGATTATTACTTGTGTCCTTTAAGTGCTAAACAAGTGAATAATGAAGAATTAAAGGAATTGGTGATGAAGGTCAAGGAAGGAAGACAGCCGACGACGAATGTAGAATATGATTACAGTGATGGTCAAAGAGAGCTAATTGCTTTGGGTTACCAAATAGAGGTAAAAATCTCGGAATTTGCGCCAGACGAATTACTCAAAAAACAATCAGAAAGTTGGACAGAAAGACGTTTGGTTGTAGGTTCAGTGAAGGCGGCTCAAAGGGAAGAATTAGCTCTGCGCTACCGTGTAGAAAAAGCACAATTAGCCTTATCAGAATTAGGACAACCCCGACGAGGGAAAAAACGTTTAGAGACTCTCGAAGATTGGCAACAAGCTGGCCAGAAAATACTCAATAGTTATCGAGTCCAAGGAATCTTAGAATTAGACTATCAAGTCGAAACTAACACTCGTGCTGTAAGAAAGCATGGTAATCGACCAGCAAGAGTTGAAGAAAAGACGACAATAACCTTATCGGTTAATGTCAATGAATCAGTCCTTGAAAAAGAACGTTACCTGTGTGGTTGGCGCGTTTACGCTACTAATCATCCAACGGAAACTTTTTCTCTTAATGAGGCGGTAGTTGCTTATCGACAAAACTATTCAATTGAGAGGGATTTTCGACGCTTAAAAAATGCTCCTCTATCTCTTACCCCTATGTATCTTCAACGAGATGACCATATCAAGGGTTTGATTCGTATTTTATCTCTTGGTTTAAGGGTTTTAACTTTATTAGAGTGGAAAGTTAGATGCAAGTTATCTCAACAAAAGAAGACTATTTGTGGTCTTTATCCTGGTAATCCTAAAAGGTCTACTGCTCGTCCTACTGCTGAAAAACTATTGAGAGTTTTTTCCGAGATTAGTTTATTGTCGATTGTTGCCGATAAAAGCATCTATCTTTATCTGAATTCTCTAACTTCATTACAACAGAATATTTTAGATTTACTTGATTTTAACAGTAATATTTATACTCAAATTACACTCACCAATATACCACCACCATAAACTTTACCCTGTAGCATTTACAACATATAAAACAAGAGAGTTTATTCACAATTGTACTCGTGAATAAACCACATTTTCATGTCTATTTTCAGGAAGAACACCAAAGTATGAGTAGATTTGGTATAATGGAATTACTTCCACCTAGGCATTGGGTCAATAAACAACCCCAAATACCTACGGTTGAGCCCACAAACCCCTCAACAATTGCCCATTTTTATAACCTTATTTTAAAATGGGCGAACGGTGAGT
>JAAHGR010001015.1 GCA_010672425.1 Symploca sp. SIO2E6 | reverse complement strand
TTGTATGATTCCTCGGATACAATAACTTGGGGTTGGTATTGCAATAAGAGTGAGCCATATTTCTCTTTTTCTAGAGTATTATTCATACTGGTCTCTGCCTCAACTTTAGTTTGATTAATATTTTTCCTTGGTTGCCTGGAAAGCTCCTGGTTTGATTAATTATTTCAAGGAGGTTGATTTAATTCATTCTTTAAAGTCAAAATCATTTTTCCATTTATTAAGTTCATATTCCTTGTGAGTCAACAAGTGTTTATAATAAATTATTCCAGTTTTAGTTTTAAAGTTAAATCCTACGATTAACCTATAACTTTTAATATTAAAAATAAGACGATTTCCTACTTTATCTACAGAGCGATTATATGTATTTATTATATCTTGCAAATGTCGCCATTTTGCTTCTTTCACTGTTTTAATCCATGCTCTTATCTCCCTTTGTATTTCCTCTGGATACTTTTCTGCATCTTTTACTACATTAGATAGTTTGATTAGCCTCATAAGTATCTCAGCTAGCTTTTGTATTTACAATGTTCTCATACTTGATAACAAAATGTCAATCTTGTCTCTCTTGAGGTGCTCAAGGAGTTCTGCTTAGCTGTACTAGTTCCTCCATCATTCCCATTTCCTCACATCCCAATCCCTTTCTTCCTTTGGCTAACTAGTTCCACTGCTAACCTAATCGCAGCTTTCATACTAGTGGCATCAGCAATACCTTGACCTGCAATGTCAAATGCCGTACCATGGTCAGGTGAAGTGCGCACAAAGGGTAAACCAATGGTAGTATTGACGGCTCGGTCAAATGCTACTAATTTTACTGGAATCAAACCTTGGTCATGATAAAGGGCGAGGTAGGCATCATAGGAGTTCGATTGATGGGGATTATACCAAACTTGACCTAAGGTAACCCAAAGGGTATCTGGGGGCACAGGACCATCTAACTGAAGTTGGGGTCGTTTCTGACGTTCCTTTTCCAGCCAGGGAATTAGCCAATCCTGCTCTTCCTTACCCAACTGACCCTGTTCACCACTGTGAGGGTTTAACCCGGAAATAGCAATCCGAGGTGTCTTTAGTCCAAAATTATCTCGTAAGCAATCCACCAGTAACTCAAGTTTGCTCGCCATTAATTGAGCTGTGAGGCTATCTGGCACTTGACGCAAAGGAATATGGGTGGTAGCAAGAAGAGTACGTAGTTGGTAATTACTGTGGGGTGATCGTGCTACAAATAACATCCCATATCTGTTAACCCCTGAATATTTTGCCAGTACTTCTGTTTGACCAGGATAGTTATGTCCTGCAGCTTGCCATAAAGATTTGGCTATGGGTCCTGTGACTATACCATCGAACTCCCCTGCAAGGGTCTGGGTAATGGCTTTTTCCAGATAGGCAAAACTTGCTTTTCCACTAGCTGCATGACCAACACCAGGAGTAATTTGCTTTTCAACTGTAGCTTCTAACTCAACCTCTAGCAGGGATAACTTTTCTGGCTCGGCAAACAAGGCTTTGTTATCACAAAAATTTTGTTGTAACTGAGTATGGGTAGCTTGCAATAGCGATCGGTTACCAACTATTACCAGTTCACAATCAGCAGTGATATCTGAGTCTGCCAGCGCTTTGAGTACCACTTCGGGTCCAATGCCCGCTGGATCTCCCAAGGTTACAGCTAATCGAGGACAGCTTTGCTGGTAACTGGGTTGGTCTACAAAGAATGTTTTGCCTGTTTTCATGAGAATTTTCCCGTCTATAAACCCTATTCCTGCCAATCCCCAACAGTGTTTCAAGCCTATTGTATGATAAAAAGGCTAATCTACTTAGGAGATAACGAAGATGAATCCTGAAATGTTCAATGCAGCCGTTTTGTCCTTTACCCTAGTGCTCGTAGGCTTAGGCTTAGGCTTTTTATTACTCAAAATTCAAGGAGGAGAAGGAGAGGCTTAGGGAAGATGGGGGGATGGGGGGATGGAGGAGACAAGGAAGACAAGGAAGACAAGGGAGACAAGGGAGATATTTACACTCACCGATTTCCGATTCCCGATTCCCAATTCCCAATTCCCAATTCCCGATTCCCAATTCCCAAAAAAAAAAGGACAAACAACAAACAACAATTTCTGATAGAATCTTATAGAAAGTTTAAGATTCTTTACGAAAAATTTACTAATGAACTTGTTGGTCGTTGGTGCAACAGGCACTTTGGGAAGACAGGTGGTTCGTCGAGCGCTAGACGAAGACCATCAGGTACGTTGCTTGGTACGCAGTCGGAGGAGCGTGGGGAAGGGAAGGAGTGTAGATCTGGGGGTTCGCCGAACAATAAAAAAAAAAAAAAAAAGAGGAAAAATAAA
>JAAHGR010001014.1 GCA_010672425.1 Symploca sp. SIO2E6 | reverse complement strand
CTTCTCCCAAATTGCCGAAGTAGAGTTTTGCGGTTGGCAACAATGTAAAGATAATTCTCGACTCAAGGAAAAGATAGCCGAAAAAATTAGCGATCGCCGGGGTTGGGATATCCTATTCTTTGCTGGACATAGTAACGAAACTGCTCTGACTGGGGGAGAATTAGGTATTGCTCCTGGGGTTTCCCTGAGTATGAAGGAACTCGAACCGTCTCTGCACGAAGCGCGATCGCATGGTTTGCAGTTTGCTATCTTTAACTCTTGTGATGGCATCTCCATTGCTGAATCCTTGATTAATTTGGGTTTGCCGCAAGTAGTGGTGATGCGGGAACCGATTCACAATGATGTGGCTCAGGAGTTTTTGGTACAATTCCTGCAAAGTTTAACTCAATATAAGGATGTCCACGAAGCTGTACTAGATGCCTGTGCTTTTCTCAAGGACAAGAAACAGCTTACCTATCCCTCTGCCTATCTGGTTCCTTCTCTCTTTCGCCATCCTAAAGCAGAACTATTTCGTTTAGAACCTTTTGGACTCTGGCACAGCGTTAAAAATTGGCTACCAACGAAACGGGAAGCTATTTGGTTGTCAGCTTTGCTCCTTCTCAGCTTATTTCCTCCGCTACAGGATTTACTGCTAGAACCACGCCTGTTGCTACAGGCAGTCTATCGCCAAGCTGTAGTTGGAGAGAAAGAAGCTGATTCTCCCATCCTGCTGGTACAAATCAATAACAAGTCTCTGCAAGAAGATAACGTGGAATTAGTTAATGAAAAATATCTGGACTACAGTTACTTGGCGAAGATTTTAGCTGAGTTGACCAAGAGAAAAGCTCAGGTTGTGGGGGTAGACTATATCTTAGATCAGGATAAGGAACAGCCAGAAAAGAGTCAAAAACTCAAGGAAACTGTAGATATAGCAGTTCAGCAGGGAACTTGGCTAGTTTGGGGAGCTTACGAAGAGGACACGGTAAGAGTTAGTGCCAATATTGCTAGCCTCCAGCAAACGATGGTAGGAGACATTAGCTCCTATGATTGGTACATGGAACTGCCCAAACAAAATTGTACCAAGACTTGTCCTTTTGCCTATCTGCTAGCTCTTTCGGGTACCTTAGTCAACTCAGATACAGCCAATTTACCGCAACCTGAAGAGAGTCAGACAGACTTCCGCACTTCAGTAGTCAACTTCAACCCAGGAAATAATCAGCAAGTCAGCTTTTTACAGAAATTGAGACTATCTGCTAATTTCCTGTTCTGGTTTCCGCCAATTATCGATTATTCCCTACCTCCAGAACAAGTTTATACTACTATCTCTGCTTGTGAGTTACTGGGTTCTTGTCAATCCGAGGCAACCGAAGAGTTAACCAATTCCCTACCACCAATTGTGATGATTGTACCTGGAGGATATGAGAAAGCGGGTGTAGATAATCCTGGACAAGATAATGCTCTTGCGCCTCTGCCAGTAGTTTTCTGGCGCGGTGCAGATGGTTGGAGTGATTTTGGGGATGGGAAACGTTCTTTTACAGGGGGTGAAGAGCATGGTTACATGGTTTACCAATATCTCAATCAACATCTTGTAGTTATGGTTCCCAGTTTTTTGCTGGTGTTATTAGCTGCTGGGTTAGGGAAGGGGTTGATACTGCTTATACAAAGCAATCCTGATCCTCGGCGACTTTGGCTGATCAGGTTTGGTATTGCTACAGTGGTCTATCTCTTAGTTTCTTTACAAGTTTATCTCTCGTTAGCAGTGGTATTACCTTTATTTTGGCCTTTAGTAACCTTGGGGAATTATCTTCGCTTAGGGTTCAAGAAACCGGGTTTCTCGTCATGAAGATAATGTATATGCTGACTTATTTGATGGATATACGAGAGTGAATGCAGTTGACAGAGATTTAAAAATGATGCTGAAAAAGGCTTTACAGATTGCACTGATTGCTTTGCCACTGACCTTTTCCGAGTTGTGGTTACTGGATTTTGGCGTCAGGTTGCCTAGGGTTGAAGTGGTGGCGCAAACTGTTGATGAGCGTAAATTAGAGGCAGATAGGTTATTTGAGGAAGGTAAGAAGCAATTTAGTAATAGTCAATTTGAAGAAGCTTTACAGTTATGGCAACAGGCGTTAGTCATTTATCGTGAAACAGGCGATCGCCGAGGAGAAGCTTATTCTCTGTTTAATCTGGGGGATGCTCATCGTAGTTTGGCAGAGTATGAACGAGCCACTGATTTCCTTGAGCAATCTTTAGCTATATTTAGGGAAATAGGCGATCGCCAAGGAGAAGCTTATTCTCTCAATAATCTGGCTAATGTTTATGATAATTTGGCAGAGTATGAAAGAGCTATCAATTTACGA
>JAAHGR010001013.1 GCA_010672425.1 Symploca sp. SIO2E6 | reverse complement strand
CTGTTATGTGGTACACCTTTATCCCCCCAACCCCCCTTAGAAAGGGGGGCAGTAAAAGTCCCCCTTTCTAAGGGGGATTTAGGGGGATTTTTCTTACTGTACCTCATAACATCGCAAAGCGCTGTATATCAGGGTTTTATCAATATATCGCGTGAAAGCTAAAATTAATCCGGATAAGGAATCTCTTGCTAAAGAATTAGGAGCTGAAATCGTTACTGTCTCTGCTTCTCAGAAGCTAGGTGGTAAATCAATTGAATGCGTTAAAAAAGGTTCAATCCATATTCCCACTGGCAAAATTCTTATCTACGGTGCAGGTAAAGTTCAATTTCCTGAAGCTTTAAGAGAAGAGTTAGAGCGGCTCAAAGCAGCAAGAGCTGGTAAGCTTGGCAAAGAAGCTCAAAGAGAATTTACCAAAAACCCCAAAAAGCAAAAAAGAATAAAACAAATCGAAAAAGGACCTTTGCACAACTACCAACGCTCACAGGGGAATTTGCAGTCGCTTCTCAAGGCTGGGATGAACCCAGATTCCCTTGAGGATGCCTTCAAAATCATTGGGCATATACTCGAAGAGATTGAAAAATTAGGAGTTGAGATGAAAGTGGGCAATAAGGTGGAACATACAAGTGCTATCGAAGCTCCAAACGGTAAAATGGTTATTGTTTCTCACCTCAGTGTTAAAGAAGAAACACCACCGATTATTTATTTAGATACAATTACATACGCCAAAAAATAAATAGCAAAACCAATAGGGAGGCTGGTAATGAATCGTAATAATAATGATCTTCAGGAATGGAATAATCTGTCTCTCATGAATGATGAAGACATTGATTACACTGTTATTCCAGAAGCAGTACTGCAAGAACTAGCGTTAGGTAATGAGTTGTATATTGCCACGTCTGCACTGGTGGAACTATGGATGCGTGAGAGTAGTGCAGTTGCCACAATCGCAGGTAAAATTCTCTCTACATCTCATGGTGATTGTTACCTACAAGCGACAGCTTTAGATGTCTTATTTAGTGCGGACAAAGAGCAGGCTTTGAATTATATGTCAGAAAAGGTGGCAGATTGTGAGCCCTTACTTTTGAATGAGATGATGACACTGATGATAGAGAATCCTTCAGACTTCGTACCTAGCTCTACTTCCACAATCTTTCAGACAATTATCGAACGTTTGAAAAATCTCAGGGATGAGCAAGAATGGATTGAACCAGACGTACAGCAGGATTTTATGCAGCTTTACCATGTTAGCGCGATCGCTTGATCATGTAGTGCGATCTGAAGAGCAGCAGCGCTTCGCTATCGCTTTCTCTTGTAGGGTGGTCAAAATGAAGTGCGATCTGAAGAGCAGCAGCGCTTCGCTATCGCATCGCCCGTAGGTTAGGTTGAGTTTTGAACCCCTAGCGGGTTATCAGGGTTAGTGCAAGATCGAGGTAAAGCTGTGATTGACATGATGGATTTGTCAAAAAGGATGCAACTAACTGCGGATCTTAACTCAAACGATCCAGAGCGTGTAGCTGTAGCTTTGAAAACGCTCGATCAAGCTTGGATACACAGGTGTTTTGGACCCTTATCTATGCCAGAACCAAGCTGCTTGGATGCCTTTGATGATTGCGTTTCCCGCGACATCTTATCCCATTATTTAAGTGTTCTACAAAACTACGTAGACTTTGAGCCTACTCCTTCAATAAGTGATATTCGTCATGCACTTGTTGAAGCTGTAATTCGTTATGGTCGAGGAGAAGAAACACTTGAATTAGCTCTGTTCCTACAGACCGATGATTTTCCTAAGTCGGCAGTTTTAGATGCTTTGAGATATCTCGAAGAACTGGGATTGAATGATTCATACGAAATGCTAGCAGCTCAGCGGTTAGTAGATCATCTATTAGATTCCGAGAAAACTCGTCAAGCTACCATAAACGTTTTCCAAATTTGGGTAACGATGGATTACTTCAACGAAGTGATTGATGCTGTCCGTCCTCGACTTAATGATGCTGAGCTATTGCGTCTTGTAATTGATGATGAAGCGATCGCTTTCTCTTGTAGGGTGGGCAAATTGAATATCTTCGACCATTGGACTAATAAATGAGGCATTTTTGCCCACCAATCCTCCTTCGGGAAGAAGGCTGTGGTGGGCATTGTAAGCAAATCATCTTGTCACTGTTGTATATTTTTGACAATGCCCACCCTACGGCGAGATATTTTTGCTTGTAGTAGACTGATGCAGCTAAAATAGTGCTTTAGGCTGAAAAATCTTATATGCCACTTAGATTTCCCAGTGATAGACATTTCCTTAGTGGCTTATCAATACCTAAAGCTGCGGGTAATAGTATCTTTTTGATTGATAAATCA
>JAAHGR010001012.1 GCA_010672425.1 Symploca sp. SIO2E6 | reverse complement strand
GGGCTGGCAAACCCTATCAGCTACCCCCAATTGGGAGCAACTACCAATCCTCAAGGACGAGTTGCCACCTGTTGGTTATTTTGATAAGCTACCTGCTTTTAACACAGTCTTTGCGAAAGTAGATCCAGAGCATCCCTGTCCCTGTGGATCAGGTAAATTATTTCAGGATTGTCATGGAATGAGAATTTAGAATTGGGAATTGGGAATTGGGAATTGGATGTATTTCACATCACCTAAAACCTAACACCTAAAACTCACTGCTGAGCAACTTGACGAATTGCTCTTTTTTGGTCTAGTAGTTCCTCGAAATCTTCGTCGTTGTATCCTAATTCCAAAGTCTCAATGTAATTCACCTTGACTTCCTCGAGAAAATCTACTATCAAAGACTCAATTTCTTGTACTGTTGGCTTGGTCTGTATTTCAGTTCCTAAAGCTTCTTTGAGATTATCTAGCAATTGTTGAAACAGTTTTTCGCCAACTGGGTCTTCTTCGAGTGCTAGGTGAAGGCCATCATAAAGCGACTGGAGAACTTCCTGAGAAAGTCTTGTAGTCAGTTGATTCTGTAATTCTTCGAGACCTGGTAGTTGGCTAAGTTGCTGATAAGCTGGTGATTGGTTAATTACCTTGTCCAAGTTGTGTTGTAACAAAGCTTCTAGATCTGGTTTGATTTTGGGAAGAACCTGATACACCGTTGTATTGACCATTATACTCGTAAGAGCTGCTACTTCATCAGTGTCATTAAGGTCAATGTAAGGTTTGACTTCCTTTTGCATGAGCCATTTGGTCAGTTCCCCTTGGCGAATCGCTCCTTGTACCTGGTTAATTAATAAAATTGCCACTACTTCCGTCATATCTCCAGCAATTTTGACCACAAAACCCTGACGTGCTAGCTTTTGAATGCGGTTGGAGTTCAATAATTTGGCTTGGTCTAAGCGAATCGTTACAGGGATAATCCGCAGCCAGCGTAGAAATGGTAGCAGTAGCAAGATATCATACCAGCGCCACAGCATCGCATCTAGCCAGCTAACACCAATGCGACGGCGGCTGATAAACCAGGTACGGGCAAGATATTCTATACTAAAAATGACAAAGAAAGGGAAGTCGATCAGTCCAAACAAGTCTATAAATTTGCCATTTTCCCCAATAGGACGGAAGTAGTTAGTTGCGATTAACGGTCTAATTTCCTCGTTAAAAAAGTTCAGGTTTTCTACCGGGTCTGCTGCTAAGTTTTCTAGACTCCAGAATTGTTTAAATGCTTCTTTAGATGAATCTTCTGGATTGGGCAAGTGCTCACGCATCTTGTTTTTGATTTTTTCCAGGGTTCCCCTCTTGTTAGCTAATTCAAACGGATTAGTATCAATCATCTCCAAACTACGACGGCGCAGATCTTTGAGGATATTTGCTACTTCTGGAGATTGTAAACCAGGATCGATCAGCTTATCTTGCAGTTTATCAACCTTTTCCAAATACTGCTGTGTCTCTCGGTAAGGTACAATGCCTTTGAATGGGTCATAAAACTTCGTGATATCCGGAATCGGGAGCGGAATCGGAAAACCTTGAGTCTCGATGGGACCAATATTGAAATTAAAAACCTGTATTTTGCGTTGCAACCAGAAATCTCGCAAGGGAATGTAGGTTAAATCAAACATCACTAGCAGCAGGTTCAGCAAGGCCAGTATTGCCATGGATCTTTCAAACCAAAGATTGTGGCGGGTTTTGCCTTTCTTCTGAGGTCTGATGGCTTGTTGGATATTTATTTGGTTAAATTTTTGTAAAGATGACATGATTTTAGCTTTTAGCTTTCAGCTTTTAGCTTTCAGCTTTATGTTTGTTAAAAGTCTACCAGAAATAGGAACTTCAACTATTGTGGTTTTTTGTGAATTTTGGTATTATATACATAATGGGATAAGTGTACACCTATATATAAGGTGTCCTCAGATTAAGGTGTCATATCAAATCCGGCTAAATACTTATCGTATCCTTCTACCTTGCAACCTTCTTCCTTCCCTTCTGCCGTCTGCCTTGGAGCCTTCTGCCTTATTGTCACCAAAGTGTAACTATTCTACCGGATTTGATATCAGGGACTTCCAAATAAAAAAATATCCCATCGCTAGGGGAACTGGGGAGCTGGGGGAAAAAGACAAATCCCAAAATTGGGATGATTTATTTCTTGGAGTTCCAGTTTCAACCAGATGAACACTTGTACTACCGTATAATGCAAGAAGCCTTTGCTGACGGGGTGACAATAATAGCTGAAACTATTGTATATCAATGCTTTTACCGAGCACCGATAGAGGAAAAATAGGCGTGTTTTTCTCATGAGCGGGTAAATCATTCCCCATGAAACCTCCCCAAAGC
>JAAHGR010001011.1 GCA_010672425.1 Symploca sp. SIO2E6 | reverse complement strand
TGGGTCGAGGGCAATAATATGATGCCCTGGTGCAATGTCCGAGGAAACTGTGTCAGGGGAAATTACCTCGAAATAGGGGCTGAGAATCCGGAGTGAGGCGATTAAGTCAGAAACCCACAGGTAGGGTTGTTCATCCTTTGATGTGGGCTGGTTTGGGGGTTGAGAGTTACCCGAAAGAACATCTGTTCGATCTGGCGCATCCACTGCGGAAGATATTAGGCTATTGGTAGCCTGGGTAGTTTGTTTTTTCATTAGTTTGTTTTTCAACTACTGGGTTATTCTGAGCGCTCAGCTGCGAACTGAGCGCATCAAGAGGCGAAGCCCTTAGCCCTCTTGGGTTAAGGGTTCTGCTCTTTATTAATCAATCGACTGTTTCTCTCGTAGCCCATGTGCCAAACGTTTCCCTCACGATAGATACGTCAGACCTTCGGTGAGCCTACCAACCTGCTCTATTAGCAAATCGAGGTGGTCTGGTTCTGATGGCGTACCAATTTGAGTTGCTTGAGTCATTAGATTACTCTCCTGTTTTCAGAGGGTTGATAGTTTGGGGGTGTTGTGATAGCAAGAAGGCAGTAGCTTGCGCTAATCGCATTCCCATGTTTTCTTGAACAATCAATTGAGCTTTTTCAAATCACCTTTAGGTTTAAGGCTTTGCCATCGAGAAATTGTTTCCTGGCAGTATTCAGGACTGATTTCAGCTCCATGACAGACACGATTTAGATTCTCTGCTACCAACAAAGTTGTTCCACTGCCCAAAAAAGGATCAATCACTACATCATCTTCTTGAGTAACCATATCCATCAACCAAAGCAACAGTGATGTTGGCTTCCTACCAGGATGTTGAGTGATATTATTTTCCATAGGGTTGATAATAGCCTTATGGAAATCAACACGCTTTTCCAGTCTCAGTGCATCTAGCTTTGAGAACAGTAGTGCATGAATTAGGTTTGACATTCCCCAATCATTGGGAGAAGCTATAGCGTTACAGAGCCAATGTGTGTACTGCCATCGATAACGCATTTTGGTAGACCCCAAAAAATTGGCTAAGTTTGCAGTACCTGGTGTGACAAACACATAATCAGCATACTCCTCTAACCAATCATGCTGCCATTGGAAACCTCTATCCCAGTCAGCAACCCCGCCATTATAGGGAGGGTCAGCGAAGACCATTTTTGCTTTGTCGGAGGGACTCCATTGGCTTGAGTCACAGCAGTGCAATGTATGTCTACCAAGTTTCCACACATCACCAAGGCTGACTTCCACCCTCTCTTCAATGACTGCCTGCGCCGTATTTTCTAGCTGTTCGGCATTTGCTTGCGCCTTGGCTTTAGCGACTTGGCGTTCAGCCCGCTTTACCGAAATCTTGCCAGCTTTAACGTCTTGGTAAAGATTGGGATCTGTTTCCTTTATCCTTTTTGCACCCTGGACATATCGAGAACCTACACCCATCGCTTTTGCTACATAATTTCTAGCTTGAGGATCTCTCTTTTTCTCATCAAGAGCCTGAGGCACTAGTGCCTCAGGCTCTTTAGGGTGGTTTTCCCCATATTTTCTGCCAACCTCCCGTAGTTTTTCTCTAGCTATCTCCTCAAACTCTGGCAACAGTTCAACTGCAATAGCCGCCTTTTGACTTTGGGTTAAATGCCTTCTCTCCATATTCCAGGAAATAACAGCATTAAGCGCATCTTCATCATTACCGTCAAACTCACGAAAACGAGGCTCAACGTTAGCTGACAGACAAGCCTGGTAACGATTTCGACCATCCAGGATAAGCCCCTGATATAGCCAAATCTCCTCATGGAGTCCATGCTGACGAATGTCATCGATTAATGATTTCAACTCGTCTTTCTGCATCATTGGAAAATAATCTGCATAATGATGCGAGTCATATGTTTTGTTATTGCTAAACATAAAATTAATCACAATTAATCGATGTCCCAAATTTGAGGATTTTGCTTCATGATTGCTTCTGTAGCGTCCCCTCCAAAAGTTTCAAACGCCATATATTGTTCACCCATGCCGTAATTCACTTGGTGTCCCTTAACCAACCAGAAGTAACCACCTTGTAAAGTCAAATGATCGTAGGTCACCAAACCATCGTCACCGAGAATAGATTGCATTAGCCTGCGGTCAGAACCAATCCCCATACCGCGTCCAATAAATTTGGTATGACATTGAGCAATGATATCTTTGCGAATCGCAGTTAACCGCTGCGTGATGATCGTCCAGCCAACACGGCGAAAATATAGGGTTCGTGCGACCAAGTGCAGCCTCAGACGATGTGACAAAAGTCAACCCCTTTTTGGGGCTTAATTGATAAATAATACAAATGATAACTTTGCCTAGTTGGTCTTCTTTTAGGC
>JAAHGR010001010.1 GCA_010672425.1 Symploca sp. SIO2E6 | reverse complement strand
TTTCCTCTGGCTGTGCGACTCCTGAATTACTTCAAAAGCCGTCAGAGAACGGACACAGGCGTTTGGACACTTGCCTGGGGAGTTCTTCTGGAGTCTCCCACTCTCCCGTGCGACTTTCAGGTCGCACCTAGGAAATCGTCTGCGTATCTTATTAGTGAAATCGACTTCAGCTTATCCCTAACACCTAGTTGTGTATTATCGGGTCGCTTCATGTCGAATGAGGGGGCTAGACCCATGACTAATTCCTCAATTCCATGCAAAGCAATATTTGCCAGTAGTGGAGAAATAACGCCACCCTGTGGTGTGCCTTCCATGGTTGGGAACATTTCTTTTCCATCCATGACACCAGCTTTTAACCAAGCTCGGATTTGTCTCCGTAGGGTTGGATAGGTATTCAATTTTCTGAGCAGTTTTTCGTGATTTATTCGGTCGAAGCATTTACTGATGTCGGCATCTAGCACATATTTTGATTTGTGCTTAACCGCCGAAAATATTGCTCCTATCGCGTCGTGACATGAGCGTCCCGGTCTGAAGCCGTAGGAGTTAGCTTCAAATCGCGCTTCCCATTCTGGCTCTAACCCCAGTTTGATTAACGCTTGCAAGGCTCGGTCTCTCATTGTCGGTATACCTAAAGGTCGTTTTTCCTTTTGACCAGGCTTGGGTATCCAAACCCGGCGGGTTGGTTTGACCTTGCTACCCAGTTTCATTTTTTCTATCAAGGTTAAGCGTTGCTTTGGGGTTAGTGCTTTAACACCATCCACTCCTGCCGTCTTTTTTCCTTGATTATCCTGAGTTACCCGACGCACCGAAGTAGCTCTTGCTGACCAGGATTTTATTAGTAATTTCTGAAGTCGGCGTACTAACTTGACATCACCACGATGAGACGCTCGATATATCCGATGAAGCAACTTGAAGACATTTCTTTCTAGCTGACGCCAGTTGATGTCCCTCCATTCATACATCGGTTGAGATACCGTGCTCATGACTTATACATTGCTACTCGTAGCTATATCTTCCGTAAAACCCGTGAGTCCGTCAGCGTATCCAAGCCATTACAGCGCTGGCGTTAGCTTCTGACTCAATCTTTCCCATCTGTTACCTGGATAATCCAGAGGTTTCGTCTTAGCTGACTACTCGAAGTATTCGACCTCTTCGAGAGTAATCAGGTGGGTTACTTCGTTCCTCATAACCTTTGGTTGATTCCCTTAGAATGTCACCTTTTCACCGAGTTTTTGGGTAACGCGGGTATGTCGATAACAATCCTCATACCACCCTGAACTTCTGCCTTTTTAGGACTCCCAGCGTTTCAGCCTGATTTCGCTGGTTTGCAGTAACGAAGATTCTGACAGTGACTTCGCTTGCGCTATTCGTAGGAATTTGCTCACGGGACACCACTTTTAGGCTAGTAGCTCTTTCCGCTTTTATCCCCGCTTCACCGATTGATGGCTAGTCGCTACAGTGGGGGATATGCTTTCACCTCTGCGTCTGAGGGGCAGGACTTGTTTGAGTTTTTACACTTATACTCACCTGCAAGGTTATAAAGTTGTCATCTACAAGGGATTAAAGTGCTTTCTCCATCCTTAATAAGATTACCTTGTATCTGCCAGTCATCCCCCGATTTCTCGGTTTCGACTGAACGAATCGCACTGTTTAGCAGCATTATGGTCACGGTGCATAACTGTTCCACAACTATGACATCTATGGGTACGAGTAGACAACGATTTTTTAACTCTTGTACCACACACAGAACAATCAGTAGATGTGTAGTGGGGTGCAACTGCTATAGCCCAAGTATCAAAAACCTGGGCATAGTAGTCAATCCAATCAGTACACAGTGACCATGATGCATCACTAATAGACTTAGCTAAATGACGATTTTTAACCATGTTTTTCACCTGCAAGTCCGGGCTACGCCCCGCTTCGCTAACATAGACTACCAAGTCGTTAGACTGGACAAGCGCTCTTGCCGTTTTGACAGCAAAATCTTTACGCTGTCAATCGCGAAGCGTGCGCGTTAGCGCCCCACTTACCTTGAGGTGTTTCTTAGCTAAATTCTGTACGGCTTTACGACGATTAGAAGAACCTTTTTTTCGTTGAGAAACCTGACGTTGTTTACGTTTTAAAGATTTCTCGGCCTTACGCAAGAACCGAGGATTATCAACAGTGTTCCCATTAGAATCAGTGTAGAAAAATTCAAGTCCTAAATCAATTCCGACTTGGTGACCAGTATGCTGATGTTCTACCTTCCGCTCGACATCAACGCAAAATTGACAATAATAGCCATCTGCTCGTTTAACGATTCGGACACGCTTAATCTGCTTTACAGAGTAGAAACTGAGGTCACGAGTACCAACAAGTTTCAACTTACCCGCCTTAAAAC
>JAAHGR010000101.1 GCA_010672425.1 Symploca sp. SIO2E6 | reverse complement strand
GCTGCTTGATAACTTGGAAAGTCTAGCAAGAAACCACATAAGTAGTTAAGGTTTTTTTCTTGAGTGTTTAGTGGGGTGGTTGCTTTAAAAAAATTACGGATAGTTTTATCTGAAATAAGATCATAATTGCCAAACAAGTCATATTGATAAGCCTGGTTCAATTTTTCTCTTAAATACGTAGGAGAGCCACCACATTTTTCTGCATAAGCTTGCTTTAATTGCTCAAAAACTTTTGGATGAGGTTGGATGGTTGCCATTTTTGGCTCCTTTAAGATGTAAACTATTTACGAATAACATAATTTGATGGCAAGGAAAAGTAAAGAAAATGGTTTTCAAGAGGAAGTTTGCGGTAATTAGCGGTAATTGTAAGTGGGTAGGTATGAACTGTTAAAAACAAGAATCGGAAAATGAAGCCATAAGCCAGTGTTAAAGAGGGTTTCACTATTTTTAACTTTCCTAGCTATTGTACAGATAATTCAGCCTACCTAATTAAAAGGTTACAATAAATTTACCTGTTCATAAGATTTATCAAGAAAACGTGAAGTATCTGAGGAACGGCCTCAATAAACAATCTGAATGCTAGTTGCCGTCAGTCTTAGGGTTGAAATCACAAGCGATCGCCTTTGTTGCTAAATCCTAGACCCTACAACTATATAATAAACATTAGCGAAGTTGGTGAAGAAAACAACATCGACAAAAAATGAACCCTGACGTCACTGCCGGGGTATCATCTTTGACTTAGCTATTTATGCTGATGACAAACAGTCAATCACAGAATTATGCACAATTCATGATTTGTCCTTTTCATCTAGAGTGTTTGCCGTTTTGTTCAGCCTGTCGTTTGCATTCTTAGCAAATTTAAGCCAAGACACACTAACAGTTCCACTTGTAGTAGCTACTCGTGTCATGGCTACTCCTGTTGAGACATTTCCTGAAAAAATTAGCAGAGCACCGGTAAAACCGATAATGGCACTGATTGCTGTTAATCCAACAGCCATGTTGAAGCTTGCTTTAGCTTGGCGAAGCCGCTCCTTATAAATGCTGTTGAATCTGATAATGTCTGTACTGTTACAGCCGGAAGTAACCTCTGAAGTTTGAGTTGGGATTGGTTTATGCATTATTTGTTCTCCAAGGGAAGTTATAGATGTTGACTACCTACCTGGAAGCTGCAATCTTCCAGTAGAATGGATTTGCCAATTTGGATGCTCTCAGCATAACCTAGCTCGATGGTAAATAAAGGTAAGGAAAGAGGTAATTTTGCGGTAATTAGCAGTAATGCATGTTAAACTAAAGTTGTTGATGCATTATTTCCTCTCCAAGGGAAGTGATGTATGTTGATTTCTCACCTGGGAGCTGCAATCTCTCAGGTGGTATTTTTACTCTAGTGTTTGCACCCTGAAGAACTAATTAAACTTATCTGGCTTAGGTCAAACCTATGTCTGGAATCGATTTGCCAAATTGGATACTCCTACCATAATCTAGCTGAATGGTAAATAAAAGTAAGGATAATGGTGGTTAAGAATAAATTTACGATAATGAGCGATAGTTGTAATAAATTTACAACAAATTTACCTGTTCATAAGATTTATACAGCAAACGTGAAGTACCAGAGGAACAGCCTCAATAGAGAATCTTAATGCTAGTTGCTGCCAATTGTGGGGTTAAACTCAGAAGCGCTCGCTTTTTTAGCTAAATTATAGACCAGACACCTACATGATAGCCTTTGTGAAGTTGGCTAATAAAACAATACTGACTGAAAATGAACCCCGACATTCCTGCCGGAGTATCATTTCTCGTTTAGTTACCTAGACTGACAAACAGCGAATTACAGAGTTATGCTCGTTCATAACTCATCCTCTTCATTTAGTGCTTTTGGTTGGTATTTTGTCCAACTTGTCGTTTGCATTCTTAGCAAATTTGAGACAAGAGGCACTAACAGTTACACTGGTAGCAGCTGCTCGTGTCATAACTGCTCCTGCCGAGACATTTCCTGAAACAATTAGCACAGCTGTAATACAACTGATAATGGCACTGATTGCCGTTAGTCCAAAAGCTAGGTTGAAGCTTGCTTTAGCTTGGCGCAGCTGCTCCCTATATATACTGTTGGAACTGATGATGTCTACACTTTTACAGCCGGAGGTAACCTCTGGCATGGTAGGTTGGTTTTGTTGGTGCATTATTTCCCCTCCAAGGGAAGTTATGTGTCTTGACTACCTAGAAGCTGCATCTTCGAGGTAGGCTTTTACTCTAGTGTTTTCAACATAGTAGCAGCTCATCTTTGCAACTCAAAAGGTGATCAAGAGTAACTTTGCGGTAATTAGCGGTGAGGATTGTCTAAAAAAACTGAAGTATCCAGAGGAATGCCTCGATAGCAAACTTTAACGCCGGTTTCTGCTAATCTTATGGAAAACTACCAATGATTCTGAAAAATCCTAGCAAAACCCAAAAATTTAACTGGAAACCAATCATCAAGCAATTTGAGGCGGCTGTTGGTAAAGATAGTGTCATTCGTCGCAAAGAGGAATTGCTGACCTATGAATGTGATGGTTTAGCCAGCTATCGGCAAAAACCGGCCTTAGTAATACTACCCCGCACCACGGAACAGGTGGCAGCAGCGGTGCAAATTTGTGACCAAAATCACCTCCCTTGGGTAGCCAGGGGAGCCGGTACTGGTTTATCTGGTGGTGCTTTGCCGGTGGAAGATTGCGTGTTGATTGTCACGGCACTGATGAAGCGCATTCTGGATATCGATTTAGAAAATCAGCGGATTGTGGTGCAACCAGGGGTAATCAATAATTGGGTGACTCAAGCTGTTAGTGGTGCTGGATTTTACTATGCACCTGACCCCTCCAGCCAAATTATTTGCTCCATTGGGGGTAATGTTGCGGAAAATTCTGGTGGCGTCCATTGTCTGAAATATGGGGTCACTACTAACCATGTGATGGGGTTAAAACTGGTGCTTCCTGATGGTTCAATTGTAGATGTGGGAGGAGAAGTACCAGAAATGCCCGGTTATGACCTGACAGGATTATTTGTTGGTTCTGAAGGTACTTTGGGTATTGCGACAGAAATTACCCTGCGTATCCTCAAAACACCGGAATCGATTTGTGTCCTTCTCGCCGATTTTACTAGTGTCGAAGAAGCCGGTGCTGCAGTGGCAGGTATTATTAGTAATGGGATTATTCCTGCCGGTATCGAAATGATGGATAATCTGACGATTAATGCGGTAGAAGATGTCGTGGCCACGGGATGTTATCCTCGAGATGCCGGAGCCATTCTGTTAGTGGAACTCGATGGTTTAGAAGTGGAAGTAGTTAGTAATAAACAGCGAGTGGCAGCAATTTGTCAACAGCATGGCGCCAGGAATATTACTTCTGCTAGGGACGCAGCAACTCGCCTGAAATTGTGGAAGGGTCGCAAATCAGCTTTTGTGGCAGCAGGTCATATTAGTCCTAATTATTTTGTCCAGGATGGGGTAATTCCCCGGACTAAATTAGCGGAGGTTCTCAAGGAAATTGCTGCCTTAAG
This sequence comes from Symploca sp. SIO2E6, assembly GCA_010672425.1. GTDB lineage: Bacteria > Cyanobacteriota > Cyanobacteriia > Cyanobacteriales > Coleofasciculaceae > Caldora. The sequence goes on along the minus strand of JAAHGR010000101.1, from coordinate 13,217 downwards.
TGAACAATATGGATATCGTATTGCCAATATGTTTCACGCAGGGGATGGTAACCTCCATCCTCTGATTCTTTACGATAATGCCGTTGAGGGAGCATTTGCCAAGGTGGAAGAGTTAGGAGGAGAAATTCTCAAACTCTGTGTTAGGTCAGGGGGAAGTATTTCCGGGGAACATGGTATTGGTGCTGATAAGAATTGCTATATGCCGGAAATGTTCACTGAGACTGACTTGGAAACGATGAAATGGGTCAACCAAGTTTTCAATCCCCAAGGTTTAGCTAATCCAGGTAAGCTCTTTCCCACACCCCGCACTTGTGGAGAAGTGGCTAATGCTCAGAAGTTGCAGGAGTTTAAGGGAGCAGAATTGTTTTGAGAATTGGGAATTGGGAATTGGGAATTGACAATGTTGCTGATTTGTTACTACTATTTTATAGTGGAAAGATGTGCGCACATATATAGTGGTTAACACCGGATTCCAAAAAAGAACGTGTTGTTGCGATCGCGAATAGCAAAGAAAACGGTTGTATACCAATATGAGATGAGGAACCACAAAGACACAAAGTTCACAAAGGAATGGTGCAAGTAACCGATTATCGTGCTTTGATTCAAACCTGGCTTGTAGAGCAGAGTCAAGTAAAACCGATTAACGGAAACATCGAAGTGCAAACTATTTTTGATCAAGAGCGTGATCGCTATCTCTTGGTAGACTTGGGATGGGATGGGCATCGCCGTGTTTATAATTGCGTCTTCCATTTGGAGATTAAGGAAGGCAAAATTTGGATTCAGCGAAAAAATGTGAGTGTAAGTTCTTCACAAAAACTTTGTGGAAAGTGGGGGCGATAACTGTAGGGGCGTATTGCATACGCCCTATTCTGATGATGAAAGTGAAGCAATTGTGACTAGAGAAATTAAAGAATTAAAGAATTAAAGAATTAAATAATTAAAGAAAGTAATTAGCTCGACAAACCGATAGAAGAAGTTGGGGATCTAGAATTTTTAGCGATCGCCTACGATTATCTGAAATACCCTATAGGCGCACACCCATTCCATTATTCAAATAATACCTCCAAATCAACGTTTGGTCAAGAGGGCATATTGTAGAATCGAAGTACACTAATCACTTATCCAGAACTAATGACCAAGGAATTGTGGTATCTTGAGCTAACTGGTAGGATACCTTGTACGCCCCATAGCGGTTGAGGTGACTGGGGTCGGAAAAATTCTCCGGTTGTGTCAGTAACAACTTAGTGAAATCTCGGAAAATCAATTCCCTTTCTACACTCAAATTGCGCAGATACTGCTGAAATTCGGCTTCATATTTGGTACGTACTGGATCTAAGTATTCTGTGGTTAGGGGTAAGTCAACAAATACGATACCGATATTGTTCTCTTCGGTAAATTGTAGTAGGGATTCTAGAGCAATGTCTTGCTTGCCACTCAGTTGAAAAGATTCATAGTCTCTGTCATAAGCACCGATAACTTTGGGATGTTCCTGGTAATAGGTAGCAGGATCGAAGCGCACTGATAGGGGAAGGAAACCATCTAAGTCGATGAATTCTTCAGCTGAAGCTACTTTCTCTAAATCTTCCAAGGTATCCCCGGTAGCAGGAGTATTGAGTTCGAGGAAGGAGGTAAACCCGGCAAACTGCTCTCGTACCGAGGATTTGAGTAAGTCTCGCTGAGGGTAGGTTGCGGAAACTGCTGCACCTTGTTGATTGAGCAACTGATCAAGTTCTTGATAACTCCTACTCAAGGTAGCTAAGATAGAACCAGTTTGGTTTTGTTCTTGGCTAGGGGAGTGATTGAGGTTAGGGAAGGTTCCTGCTGCTAGATGCTGGTAGCCAACGGAAGTCGCGATCGCATTATAAGTTTTATCCACTCGACCACTGTTAAAGGCCCTAGCCCCATCAGCCCAAATAATCAATTTAGGCAGTTGCTCTGGAGTTAACAGGCGACGAGTCATCAAGTCTACTACCTGAGCAGTAGCACCGTTGATCCCAAAGTTAAATACTTCAACATCTGGATAACCCTGATTGGCTAAGGCATCTTTTAGGGCTTGGGGATCTACTCCCCGAAGTGCCCTCGAACTACCTACAATCAGAATATCAGGGGAACCGCTTTGGAGGAGGCGCTGTTGATAAAGAGCTAATTTCTGATCTAAAAGGGGATTGTTCAAAGAGGGATTAGGAGAGCGTGCGGTGGCTAACATGGTTGCTGTTGCTGCACTGGATTTCTCTGGAGTTAGGGATTGATCTCTCTGGGGGTTAGGCTCATCTCCATAGTCAACAATTACTTTTTGCTCCCCGGTGGCAGTAAACCCATAATCATTGAACTCATCAGTACCCTGATTACGGTTTTTTTGCAAGGACATTTGGGGTATAGGCATTGTGGTTTCTTGATTCCCTTGCTGCTGTGACCCTAACCAAGAGTCTGCTTCAGAGTGCAGCTGTTGACCAATCAACAAATCAGCTTGTAGGGTTACTAATAATCCTATAGTTCCCCAAACGAGGGCTACTTTCCTGCCTAGGGCTGAGGAGAAACTACCCGTAGGAGTAGATTGAACTGGGTTGATTTTACCCAAACCTCTCCTCGTGCTGGGATTAACTTGTGCTAGCTCTTGACTTTCTGCTACAGGTACAAACAATTGGGAAGAGCATAACCACAGTTTGATTTTCTCAACTGTTGCTTGAGTAATCTGGTTAAGACCAGGAGGCTTAGCTGTTATACTAGTCTCACTAGTCTGAAGTGCTTCCGTGGGAGCGACTAACTCATGTAAGTAAGCATCGGAGGGAGCAAATTCTGGAGTTGCTTCTGGTACTTGGCGGGAACGAGGGAAAAAATTAACCCCATGGTTCCAGGAAGGAGAAGTTGCCCCCGCACGGCGCCCAGAAACTCGTACTCCGACAATTTCGGGAATAGCCAGCTCACGGATAAAACGGGCAACCGGTGAACCTACTTGAGCTTGGGGTGGACAGACTGAAGCCTCACTCATAATATGCAACAGGTTTTGTTTGCGGCGAATTTTTACCTGAATGCCGCCGGTTGCCAAGCGCCGCTCCAAATCGGGATTGAGTAATCTTTCTAACAAGAAAGTCAGGGCATCTTGATTTCCCTGCTTCGCTAAGTCATGGGTGGATACTGCCAGGAACTGGTTTTCTGCTGCTGGTAGGTTGAGCCAGTCAATCCAAGCTGGCTTTTCTGGTTCAGGAGCTAAAGAGTTATGATCGGACTCAACACCATAGATTGTCATCCCTTGGATACCTTGAGGAGCAAGGGATTCTACTAAAGGCTTGATCAACTTCACTGCGGTTTCCCGCTTGGGGGTAGCGTTTCTCTTCGCCACTAAGACGCTACAGAATAAATGCAGGGTAGATTCTTTCTGCACTGCCCGTACTAGCATATCCTGGGACGCCAATTTCTGATTTAACATCCAAGCGATCGCTTGCACATCCCCCCAATGAGCCCAATCCTTGAGCATGACTTCTGGTGGGGTCAAATCCACCCGCAGCATCCACTCCGGGTTGGCTTCCCCACTAACCTGAGAGCAAATTGCCGCATCTCGGAAACCCGAGAGGCGCAAGTTCCGCAACTGCTCAATTACTAAGTCTGCCAACAAGGATGAATCAGGACTATAATCAGAATTGCAAATTACCCAAAGACGCTGGTGAACCAATGGCGGCAATTCGTAACTAGTCGGCTGTTCAGTAAATTCTGCTGCCTCCGGGTGAGGGAAATTTTGTGTAGGATTTCCATTCTCCGCGTCTCCGTGTCCCCGCGTCCCCGTGTCTGCTGAATCGCTTCCCCTCCGCTTGTTTCGTTCACCCGCTGCCTCCTGCTCCCCGGGCTTTGGTGCTGATGCTGCTGGCAAGTTTTGGACAATTACTTTAACATTAACCCCTAGAACACCAAGAGCTTCCTGTAGATAACTAGCGATCGCTTCTGGTGATTCTGAACCAGGGATAGTGTTTTCCTCATCCCTCAACTCCTGATTGGTGGTTGAGTCATCTGTCGCCTCGGTTGTTGATGTTTCAGATACGTTAGCGTTATTCCTTAGGGGCGACTTGAGCTTAATTTGCTTGATCCAGTCTGGGCGATCTTGACCCAAGGTGCGTCCATAAAGGATAATCTCGTGGATCGGGTTAGTCGAATCAATCGGCAACCCAGCTTCTCCCTGCTGTCCTTTGAGCACCTTAATCAAACGGCTCACCATCTTTTTGGCTTCCAGACCTTGGTCACTCTCACAAAGAATGTGCAGGTTATTGCCCCGCAACCTAATTTTTAAGCGCACACCTTCTTGCCCCAGGGCATTATGCACCCACTGAGCAAGGGAGGAGGAAGAGGTAGCAATACCCTTAGGGGGTGCTATTAGCTGGGGCTCTTTTGGGGAATGCTCAGTGACATCCAACACTTGTTTTTTGTCCTTTGTTGTTTGTTGTTGGTTGTTTGTTGTTGGTTGTTTGTTGTTGGTTGTTTGTTGTTGGTTGTTTGTTGTTTGTACCAATGACCAATGACCTTGAATGCCCACACTACCATAAATTTATCGGAAAATCTAAACCTGTTCCACAGTAGTTATTTTAATCCATCGCTCAATTCCCTATTCCCTATTCCCCATTCCCTATTCCCCATTCCCTGCTCCCTATTCCCTAAATAACCTATTACAATTCAATAACAATGTCACTTTTCTAGTTTGAAGCAGTAGCAACCTGCCCTTGAGAATATGAATAAATCATTAATTACCACAGAATGCCTTTTAAGTCTAGCAACTGCTCCGATGCTCCTAGGCTTACTCTCAACTCAAGTTGTCTGTTCTTGGTTAAAGGAGGCAGGCATCGACAGTGAGGAATTGTTTCGAGGGGAACGCTTACCGACTCTCCACTTCCCAGATTCACCCTCATAATAACAACTATAGAGTTTGGGGGGTGTGGGAGGTGTGGGAGGTGTGGGAAGAAAGAGTGAGCAATTACCGACTAGTATTGCCTTGTCACCTACTCCCTTGTTTCTCAAGAGAGCATACCATTAGAATATGTAAAATTCATCTAACTAAGGATAGATTTTATGGACTCCCTTCTCCAATCATCTGAACAGGAATTTACTGTGCCTTCTCCCTCCGAATCTTTTCTACGACATCGCCTCACCATTATTGAAGATTGTTGGGAATCTGTTTTGTGCTCTGAATGTGGCCAGGAACTGGTGGATTTGCTCAACCAGCTGCGGGACTTGTGCTCCCCTGAAGGACAGATAACTGCTGCTCCAGGCTCCTCTGTAGTCGAAATCATCGAAAAGCTTGACCTTAGTGCTGCAATCCGGGCATCACGGGCTTTTGCCCTTTATTTCCAGCTAATTAATATTGTTGAGCAAAATTACGAGCAGCGAGGTCAACAGCTCTCACGACGCGCCACCTACAAAGTTACGTCGGCGACAGCTGCTTCCGAGAGTTTACCCAATTCCCTAACCACAACAGAAGCCTCCGAGAGCTCATCGGTTGACCCTGAGGAGGAAGAAGCCCAAAATGTTGGCCCAGTGGCAGATTTACTGGAAAAAAGTTGGCAAGAAGATCAAGAGCAACAACAAGATTTAGGGACATTTCACTGGTTATTTCCCCGTTTGCGCCAGCTGAATGTTCCACCTCAGTATATTCAGCGGCTGCTAGAAAGTCTTGATGTTCGGTTAGTATTCACAGCTCACCCCACGGAAATTGTGCGCCACACGATTCGGGGTAAACAGCGACGTATTGCTGATATTCTGCAACAGCTAGACCAAGCAGAGGAAGCATCAAGAGCCTTAGGTTTGATCTCTTCCTGGGAAATAGAGGACTATATCGAACAACTCAAGGAAGAAATCCGTCTGTGGTGGCGCACCGATGAGTTGCATCAAATTAAACCAACAGTCCTTGATGAGGTAGATTATACCCTCCGCTACTTCCAAGATGTACTGTTTGAGGCAATTCCCCAACTCTATTACCGCTTCAAGCAAGCCTTAAATGTGTCCTTCCCTTGGCTCAAGCCGCCAGCCAAAGACTTCTGTCAGTTTGGCTCTTGGGTAGGTTCGGACCGAGATGGCAATCCTTCGGTGACACCTCAAGTCACTTGGCGGACTGCTTGCTATCAGAGGAATTTGGTTCTGAGTGAATATATCCAGTCGGTAGAGCGTCTGATCAAATTGTTGAGTTTGTCGTTACACTGGAGCAATGTCTTACCAGAGTTATTGGAATCTCTAGAGCAAGACCGAGCCCAAATGCCAGAGGTTTATGAACGGGTGGCCATTCGCTATCGGCAAGAACCTTACCGACTCAAACTCTCCCATATACAACAAAGGTTGGAAAATACCCGCGATCGCAACTTGCATCTTTACAATCGGCGTCTCTACAATAACCAAGAAGAACAACCCCAACAAAAGTTTCCCGATATTTCTAGTCCCAGTATCTACCGCTCTGGAGCCGAATTCTTGGCAGAATTGCAGTTAATCGAGCGGAATTTAGCCGAAACGGGGTTAAGCTGCCGGGAATTGGATTATCTGATTTGTCAGGTAGAAATTTACGGTTTTAATCTGGTACACCTAGATTTTCGTCAGGAGAGCACCAGGCACTCAGATACTCTTAATGAGATTATTGATTATCTGCAAATTTTGCCCAAGCCTTACGATGACCTTTCAGAAACAGAGCGATCTTTATGGTTGGCGACGGAGTTGCAGACTCGACGTCCCTTAATTCCAGGAGAATTACCCTTTTCCGAGAAGGCAGTGGAAACCATTGAAACCTTCCGAATGCTGCGGCAGTTGCAAGAGGAGTTTAGTAGCCGCATCTCCCAGACTTATATTATTAGTATGAGTCACGATGTCAGCGACCTGCTGGAAGTATTATTATTAGCCAAGGAAGCTGGACTCTACGACCCCGCAACCGGCATCAGTAGTATTCGGGTAGTACCACTATTTGAAACAGTAGATGATTTAAAGCGTGCTCCTGCAGTCATGAAGTCTCTGTTTGAGTTACCTTTGTATCGCGCTTGCCTAGCTGGTGGTTATGAATCAGCAAATAGTGATCAGTCGAACCACCAACAAACAACTAACCTACAAGAGGTAATGTTGGGTTATTCTGACAGTAATAAAGATTCTGGCTTTCTCAGTAGTAACTGGGAAATCCACAAAGCCCAGAAAGCACTACAACAAGTTGCCCAGGAATATGGAGTAGCTTTACGCATCTTCCATGGACGGGGAGGTTCCGTCGGTCGTGGTGGTGGCCCAGCCTATAAAGCGATTCTCTCACAACCAAGTAGTAGTATCAATGGGCGGATTAAGATTACTGAGCAGGGAGAAGTTTTAGCATCTAAGTACTCCCAACCAGAACTAGCTCTCTATAACTTAGAAACAGTAGCCACCGCCGTAGTTCAAGCTAGTCTCTTGGGAACTGGCTTTGATCATATCGAGCCTTGGAACCAAATCATGGAAGAATTAGCAGTGCGATCGCGTCAACATTATCGTGCTCTGATTTACGAACAACCAGACTTATTGGATTTCTTCCATAGTGCGACTCCCATTGAGGAAATTAGTCAATTGCAAATTAGTTCCCGACCAGCAAGGCGGAAAAGTGGTAAAAAAGACTTAAGTTCTCTGCGAGCCATTCCCTGGGTATTTAGTTGGACTCAAAGCCGCTTTTTACTCCCAGCTTGGTATGGTGTAGGTACTGCTCTCAAAGACTTTTTGGATGAGGATTATGAGGAGAATTTAAAGCTACTGCGCTACTTCAATTTTAAGTGGCCTTTCTTCAGCATGGCTATTTCCAAAGTAGAAATGACCTTATCCAAAGTCGATCTACAAATGGCTCACCACTATGTGCGGGAATTGTCAAAACCGGAAGATATTGAACGCTTTGAGCGCTTGTTTGAGCAGATTGCCCTAGAATTCAACCTTACTAGTGAGTTAGTCCTCTCCATCACAGGACACAAAAAACTGCTGGATGGCGATCCGGATTTACAGCGATCGGTACAACTGCGCAATGGTACAATTGTTCCCCTTGGTTTCCTCCAGGTATCGTTACTCAAACGCCTGCGGCAACACAAGCACCAATTAGCATCTGGAGTAGTCCAATCCCGCTACAGTAAAGGGGAGTTACTGCGAGGAGCACTGTTAACCATTAATGGTATTGCTGCTGGGATGCGGAATACCGGTTGATGATTAGGGGGGAAAGGGATTTTTCCTTATTCTCTTCATCAGTTATGAGTGGAACAGGCATCTTGCCTGTTACCCGCCAGAGGATCCCCGACTTCTCAATGGAACCTGTGATTATCTCGACCAACCGGTAGAAGAAGTCGGGGATCTGGAACTTTTCCCTGTTGTTTCTCGGTAAAGGATGTTGACAATGTTGCTGATTTTCTACTACTATTTTATCATGGGAAAATGTGCGCACATATATGGTAGTTGACGCCTAATTTCTTGGGGCAGACTCCAGGAAAAGTTCTATCAAGATAGATGTGCTTCATGGTATTGTTGCGATCGCCTACAACAGCAGCAAAGCTAATCAGGATAATGCTGACCAATATACCCATCCTATGCACCGATCTTATACACCTTTGTAGGGGCGGGTTTAGGGATAACCTAGCCCATTTAACCCAAATATTGCGCTCAAAACCCGCCCTGCCATAACCTCCCGGTTAAGCTAACCAATTCCCAAGTTATCAAGAAAAGACCATCCTCAAATGCGATACACCTAATTTGGTCACTGCCGGGTTATCCACAGGGCGGGTATGGGATCAAAATTATTGCGAAATGCGTTAAGATAACCCTAAACCCGCCCCTACAGGTTTACGAATTTTATTTAGAGTCTTACTCCATTGATATAGATTACTGGAGTTTCATGCTCCTTTAGCCCAACAAGCTGAGAACAACCTAGTTCAAAGGCAAATTCCATAGTTTCGCCTGCTCCCAGAGCATCATAAAACGCGACGGCAAATTTAATTGCAGCTTGATCTCCAATTTGTTTATTCATGCCAATCACATAGGGAATATACAGCAGTTTTCGCTGTTATGTGGTAAACTTTTATCCCCCCAACCCCCCTTAGAAAGGGGGACTTTTACTGCCCCCCTTTCTAAGGGGGATTTAGGGGGATTTTTCTTACTGTACCTTTCTTATCACTATTGCAAGAGTGCCTATTGCAATAGTGCCTACTTCCACAAGCATGTTTCCGGCAGGCGTGCAAGATCTGAGAAAAAGAGAGGTTTCTCCAGTCAATTTTAAACACTAAATCCATATTTTTCTTTTAAGAAGGCTAGAAGCTGATCATCAGGTTGTTCTCCATAACATGAACCGACAACCTTGCCATAATCCTCTAAATTAACACCTTGGTCTGATTCAAGTACGTTTAAGAATGCCTGTTCTTTACGAGGTTCCACATAAACAAAATAATATGCCCATCTACCAGTACTATCTTTTGCTTTGAGTTTATGAATATTATGACCTTGTTGTGCTAAAAATCTATCTTCATTGTTGCTAGAATAATTGGGGCTAACTTGCTTGGCATTATTATAATTCCACTGTGCCGATCTCGACAATGCATTAGCCGCAGCATCGCGAATTTCCTTTTGCCGATGGTTATGCTTTATAAATTCTAAAACTCTCCGACCCTTTGGATTGACAACTCCGGCTAGCGCATAAGCAAGACCATTGATATCTATTTGATTTTCTTTACCACGTTCAAGTTGTTGCCTAAGTGCATCTACATCCCCCATCCCAATCAGTGCCAGAAAGCAACGTTCAGGTAAACCATATTGATCGGAATGATCTTTTGGGCTATTTATCCCATTGATCAATGCAGAAATAACTTGAGAACCACCTGTAAATACTAAATAAACTAATGCTTCATCACGTTTATCAGAAACAAAGGTATTATCCTGAAAAATTTGTAATAGAGGCTCTACCATTTTGTTTATAAAGTATCCGATTCGTCCGAGGGCAATAGCAACACGACGTTTTGCTTCTTTTGGTAAATCTGAAGAGATTAGATACTCCAAAACTACTTTATCTTCCGGGCGATCCAGAGGCTTTGGATCTGGTAGCTGCTTCTGAGGCTTACCTCCGTCTGCTATAATTGCCCATTCATGTATCCACTCTGCTTGGGCAAATACAGGTTTTTCAGAAGTACAAACACTCAAGAGCGAGACAGACCAGCTTCGGCCAAAAACGTCCTGTTCCTTATTAGTAGCAAATTGCCGTAAAAAGTCAAGTTCAGCCTCAGTAAAAGTGTAAGCTGTATAATTATCACAAAACCTTGAGTTGGTCAGCCATCCGAGAGCCCATATAGCTGTGCTTGCAATTGCATTATTTTCTCCTGTGTTAGCCTTGGCAACCGCAAGTAAAGTGTTGATCACCCTATGCAAAAGTTCGTTAGACAAAAAATCTATTCTGACGTGAGTATTGTATATATGTGGGCGAAAAAACTCTTCAACCAACCTCAGTCCTGCCTCAACCCGTTCTTCAACTAGGTCAGCAGTGGTTAACTGTTCTAAAAGAGGATTTAATTTTCGATTAGCATTTTCCGTATTAAGGACTTCGCTATTTGTTGCTATTGTATAGAGAAAAATACTACCAATTGTTCTCCTAATTTCTCCAGTAGTTTGGATATAGCCTTGTAGCAATTGATGGTGACATTGCTTGGCAAAGCAAGACTGCATAACTTTATGGAATGCTTTGTCCATTTGGGTGTTTGGTTTGCTAGTACGACCATCATATTCGTTGAGGTTTTTTATGGCTGTTTTAAGAACTAGATCAACCGTTTCATCTTTTAGAGAAGGTTCTTCTGCTAAGTATTGCAAGAAAAATACTGCTAAAGCACGAGCTTCTTTTGGTGATATATCACGACGTGAAAACCTATCGATTGCATTATCAGCAGTAACAATTTCCCAATCTTCTTGTTGACCACCTTCTTGAGTCAATTTAGAGAGCCATAAAATCACTGAATCATGCCACTGAGACGTAACAACTGGCTCGGTCTTTTTGTTTGTAACAAAAACCTCTTCAATTGGTTTGTCTTGAATTGGAATATTTTCCATCTCTTGAGAGATTCTTTGCCAAATATATTTATTTTTTTGTAATTTTTTTTGTCTTAAAGATTCTATCTCTTGGGTTATTTCTTCAATTTTTTCTTCATAGCTATCAATTTCTTGTTGTAGTTCAAATCTTTTCCCTGTATCATCAAATTTTACAAGCTCATTTTTATAAAACAACCTTTTTTTTTGCCAATTATCTTTAATTTTTTCTAATTTTTTAATTTGCTCTTGTTCATCTTTTGACATTTTCCGTTCCCTCAATAGTATCTTGACTTTTTCAAATTTTGTAAATTGAATCCTTTAGTTGAGCAACAAAACCTAAAAACTCAACTTCAAATACTATTTTTAAGGGTTCTTTTTTTGTAATAGCATTTTTTTTACCCTCAGCTTTGAGCTGACTTGGCCGAGAGTTTATAACTTTGGGGCTGGTATTGATTCAAGTAAAGCTCGTGTATAAGCAGCAGCAACTGCTGCTGCATAAGAATGCCAATCATCATTTTTGTTTGAATCGCAATAGTCACAAATCCCACGTACCACTAAATAGCCAATTTCGTAATTCCAAGTGGCGTCAGCTATACCTGAACCTTCCATTTCAACGGCTTTTACTCCAAATTTATCTCTTAATTGGTCTCGTTTAATTGGATTTTGCAACACTATATTCGCTGATGCTATGGGACTAAGAAATACTCGTGGCTCACCATTTTTTCGTTTTGGATCTTCTCCAAGAAGTGCTTGTTCAATAAACTTTAGCCAAGGTTTGTCTCCCGTAATTTCATCGACTTTAAGCAGTCTAACCCCTTCTATTAAAGAAGCACTGGGAGGTCTAGGTGGATGTCTGTTAATATTTTCTGTAATTGTTTCTTTACCAAAGTCGTATTGAATAACACCTCTGTCATTAGAAATAACTATATCTCCAAGACGAACATGTTCATTGGGTTTTTCTGGGTAAGGAATACCACCCGCAATTCCTACCATAATAATCGACTCAAGGTTTGGAAAATGCTCTAGGAGAACTGAAGCACGAATTGCTGCTCTATTGTTTCCCTTTGCTGCTAGACAAAGAGCTACAGTATGTTTTCCTTCATCATTTGTCGGAACATCTCCCAGAAGATATCGCCGACTTCCACCCTTTCCTGGGAAGGATTTTTCTTGGGTATTTTCAAGTATTTGTTTTACTGCTGCATATTCTTGAGGCAGGGCTGTAATAATTCCAATGTTTGGCTTTCTTTCACTACATTCAGACATGGACAAAGTCGAAGCTTGATTGTCTAGCTGATTGTTTTTAGATTCATTATCTTTTTTTAAATATTCTATTTCCTGAGTTATTTCTTCAATCTTATCGTCACAGTTGGTAATTTCTTGTTGCAGCTCAAATTTTTTCCCTGTGTCATCAAATTTTACAAGTTCATTTTTATAAAATAACCTTCTGTTTTGCCAGTTTTTCTTAATTTGCTCTAGTTTTTTTATTTGCTCTTGATTCCCTACTGACATTTTCTATTCCCGAATTATTTTTTCAAAACTGTAATGAGAGTTTGCTGATATCAGTCCTCGCAACTAGTCGGAAACAAGTTTTGCTATCTGTATGAATTTTTGTAAACACACCAGAAAAGTTTATGACACAATAATTATTTTTTACATTTCTTCACACAAAGCCGTTTGTTTATATCCGACTACTTAGATCTATTGCTTTCACCTTAATATAGCAATTCTAAATTGGTTGTGACAAATTTTGATGATTTCGTTCCCAAAAGTCTTGCTCTGTAAGGCTTTTGGGAAAAGTGTACTTTGCAATAACCCAGGACAATAGTGTGAGCACCTACTGCCGTGACACACCTAAAATGAGGGAATAGATTTTGGCTCAAAACCTTAATTTACAAGGAAGCAGTAGATTTGCTATTACACCTTTTTAGCTGTGTCGCGCCACTACTGGCGTGACACAGCTAAAATGGCGGAATAGATGTAGGTTGGGTCGAGGCAACGAGACCCAACGCTGGAGCGGGTTGTGTTGGGTCTCGCTATCGCTCTACCCAACCTACATTTTTAAGTGTGTCACGCTACTACTGCCGTGACCCAGCTAAAATGGTGGAATAAGTAGGTTGGGTAAAGCGGTAGCGTAACCCAACATGGGAGAAGGTTTCGTTGGGTTTCACTTCGTTACACCCAACCTACATTTTAAGTGTGTC
>JAAHGR010001009.1 GCA_010672425.1 Symploca sp. SIO2E6 | reverse complement strand
TTTCTAAGGGGGATTTAGGGGGATTTTTCTTACTGTACCTCATAACATCGCAAAGCGCTGTATTAAGCAAACCCCAGAAGAGTCACCACTATTTCACCCGTGCCACTATTGTGCGATGACGGGGACTATTGGGAATAATCTGTGGTAACTCAAAACCAGCTTCAACTAAAGCTTGCTCAATATCGAAAGTGAAATATTCATCCAAATATGGTTCAGTACTTTTAAGCAAAGTCAAAATATAATGAAACTCTTGTCTCAATACTACTCGGTTAAGCTTACATTTTCTTTCCCCCATCTTCCTTGTCTTCCTTGTCTCCCACACCTTTTTTCGCTCACCCTTGTTGAGGGCGCACGTCGGTGCGCGAGGGCGCACGTCGGTGCGCGAGGGCGCACGTCGGTGCGCCCCTACTGGGGAATCAGGCAGTTACGGGTTCTTTCGCTAGGAACTTCTCTAATTCCGTTAGAGCCTCAGCATCTACTTTGGTTTGCATGGGACAGAATTTAGGTCCACACATGGAACAAAATTCAGCTGTTTTATAGATATCAGCTGGTAGGGTTTCGTCATGGTATTCCTTGGCCCGATCCGGATCGAGGGCCAGTTCAAACTGACGGTTCCAGTCGAACTGATAACGAGCGCGGGAAAGTTCATCATCCCTGTCTCTGGCTCCTGGGCGATGCCGTGCAATATCTGCCGCATGGGCGGCAATCTTGTAGGCAATCAATCCATTGCGCACATCTTCGGCATTGGGCAATCCGAGGTGTTCTTTGGGGGTTACGTAACAGAGCATAGCAGTACCATACCAACCCGCCATAGCTGCACCAATAGCTGAGGTAATATGGTCATATCCAGGAGCAATATCTGTTACTAATGGTCCTAGCACATAGAAGGGAGCAGGCCCTAGGGTAGTGTCAAGGGAAACAACTTCGGAACATTCTTCCATTTGCTTCTTGACATTGAACTCGATTTGATCCATCGGTACATGACCTGGACCTTCCACCATCACCTGTACATCATCTTGCCAAGCACGGCGAGTTAGTTGTCCGAGGGTTTTCAACTCGGCTAGCTGAGCCTCATCGGAAGCATCGTGGGTACAACCAGGACGTAGGGAATCTCCTAAGCTAAAGGAAACATCGTATTTTTTGAAAATTTCAATGATGTCCTGGAAGCGGGTGTAGAGAGGATTTTGCTTATGGTGATGCAGCATCCACCTAGCCAGGATACCACCACCGCGAGAGACAATGCCAGTGAGGCGATTTCTCACCAAAGGCAAATGTTCCATGAGAATCCCTGCATGGATGGTTTGATAATCAACCCCTTGCTGAGCGTGTTTCTCGATAATGTGGAGAAAGTCATCTGCTGTCAGGTTTTCCACCCTGCCGTGGACAGTCTCTAAAGCATGGTAAATTGGTACGGTTCCAATCGGCACTGGTGAAGCATTAATAATAGCAGTGCGGATTTCATCCAAGTTACCACCACCAGTGGACAAATCCATCACGGTATCAGCACCATACTTCACCGCCAGCTTCAGCTTATCAACTTCTTCATCTAGACCAGAAGAGTTGGGAGAAGCACCAAGATTAGCATTGACCTTACATTTAGAGGCAATACCAATAGCCATTGGTTCCAGGTTAGGGTGATTGATATTGGCAGGGATAATCATGCGTCCCTTGGCCACTTCATCGCGGATTTGCTCAACTGGCAGGTTTTCCAGCTGAGCAACATAGTCCATTTCTTCAGTCACTATACCCTGGCGAGCATAGTGCATTTGAGAAACATTACCCTGTCCACGCCGTTTGGCGATCCATTCTGCTCTCATTGTAGACTTCCTCTATTAACAGCTTCCCTCCGCTGGTACTAACCAGTCTCAGGTTCTAAGGGTCTATCTCAGCTTGGCGCCCCAAGCACCCCTAGCTTAGTCTAAGTAGTCTATCACTAAGGCACAGAGAGCAATAAATTACTTTAGCAAATGTTTACTTTTGTTTAGTGGGAAGTTCTCTAACATCTCTTGAGAGGCTCCGAGGCAGGAGGCAGAACATTTGTAGGGGCGGGTAATGGGATATCTTATCGTAATCAACGATAAGGATCATACAAAACCCGCCCTTTCGATAACCTTGCCAATTGATTGAATGAATCTGGGGTAAATGTCATAAAATTCGATAACCAGCCAAAAACTCCGTACATTTGTAGGGGCGGGTAATGGGATACAGCAGTTTGCTCTGCTATGCGGTACAGTCTTGATCCCCCTAAATCCCCCTTAATAAGGGGGACTTCCGGAAAAGTGTACTTCATTACAGCGCAAAGCGCTGTATCTTATCGCAATCGACGATAAGCATCATACAAAACCTGCCCTATCGATAACCTTGCCAATTGATTGAATGAATC
>JAAHGR010001008.1 GCA_010672425.1 Symploca sp. SIO2E6 | reverse complement strand
GTGCGACCTGAAAGTCGCACGGGAGAGTGGGAGACTCCAGAAGAACTCCCCAGGCAAGTGTCCAAACGCCTGTGTCCGTTCTCTGACGGCTTTTGAAGTAATTCAGGAGTCGCACAGCCAGAGGAAATGCCGAACCTAAGTAGATAGTCACATTCCAAAGGGAGGCTAGGGCAAAACCAATATGGACAGCGAACAGCGAATCTATCTCATGCTTCGTGACGTCGGACTTCCGAAAGTGACTGACTACGGGAGATTGGGTCAGAGGAATGATGTCATTACGAGCATCATTCGTGGACACCTAACCCCGGAGTAAAGATAGAGTCCTAAGTTGGTTGAATCTCCATCCCGTGTGGAACAGGATAACCCCGAATTGGTCTTTGAGCTAGTTCCCACGCTCAAAGTAGAGAAATCGCAAGATGACTATCAATTCCGATGCGGGTGAGGGAGGTCTTCAGAAGCGAATGCCGGACAGGGGAAACCCCAGAGGAAAGCCTCCCCAGGTATAACTCGACGGATAGGGCAGGTAATCAACCTGAAATACCCAACCTGAAAGGGTGCTGACAGAAGACTGGTGAATCTGTGGAAATTCAATGTAAGAGAACTGAACTTATTAGGAAAAGTTAGATATGACCTTAACAGGCGTAAACGTAACTGATAAGAACTATACTCATTGGCAATCGATAGATTGGCAAAAAGCTAACCGTGTAGTTAAGAACTTGAGACGGCGAATTTTCAAGGCTACTCGTGAGAAACGTTGGAAGACACTCCGAAATCTACAAAGACTTCTAATGAAGTCTTACAGTAATATTCTCCTGGCAGTAAGGAGGTGTACACAACTCAACCAGGGAAAAAGAACTCCTGGTGTGGACGGACTGGTAGTATTGAACCCTACGGGAAGAGGAATACTGGTGGATTCCCTGACAAAATTTATCCCTTGGAAACCACTACCGGCCAAAAGGGTCTACATTCCCAAATCCAATGGCAAAAAGCGTCCTCTAGGCATTCCCACCTTAATTGACCGTTGCCTACAAGCAATAGTCAAGAATGCTTTAGAACCATGTTGGGAAGCACAATTTGAAGGCATAAGTTACGGTTTCAGACCGGGCAGAAGCGCCCATGATGCCCTAGAGAAAATCTTCTGTGGTCTTCGTCCAAACGGACGGAAAAAATGGGTAGTTGATGCCGACATTCAAGGATGCTTCGATAACATAAGTCACGAGTTTCTGATGGACAAAATTGGAAACTTTCCGGCACGAAAGCTGATACAAAAATGGCTCAAAGCAGGCTATGTGGAAAAAGGAGCATTCCACACAACAGAAGCCGGAACACCTCAGGGTGGCATTGTGTCGCCCTTATTAGCCAACATAGCTCTACATGGTATGGAAGACGCACTCGGAATCAAATACGACAAACGGGGTCAAATTATTGGCAACCGTATAGTGGTCAGATATGCTGATGACTTTGTCTGTTTGTGCGAAACTTTTGAAGATGCCCAACTAGCTATTGAACAGTTAAAACTCTGGTTAGGTCAAAGAGGACTAAAATTATCAGAGTCAAAAACTCGAATTGTTCACATTACAGAAGGGTTCGATTTTCTGGGATTCAACATCAGACACTACCGTGATAGTAACAGCAAATCGGGCTACAAACTGTTAACGAAACCGAGTAAAAAGGCAATCAAGGAAATACGAGATAAACTCCGACACCTTTGGCTTAAATATAAATCTAACTCAGTCAAAGAATTAATATCGGTACTCAACCCCATCATTAGAGGTTGGGCAAATTACCACCGTAAAGGAGTAGCGAGGAAAATCTTTGAGAGCCTCGACCAATGGATGCATAAACGGGCGAGAAGATACGCCAAAAGAAAACATCCCAATAAAAACGACACCTGGAGGAAACAAAAATATTTCGGACGATTCAATTTGTCGAGGAAGGATAACTGGGTATTTGGAGACCACAGCAGTGGAATCCATTTGCTAAAATTCTCTTGGTTTAATATCGAACGCCATGTTCTCATACCCGGAAAATCGTCACCCGATGACCCTAATCCTGAAATTCAAAAGTGGTTCATCTCCAAGCGTAAACGAGATTCCAGAAACCAGAAAAAGTCGTGGCAGAAAATAGCAAAAAACCAACAGTTTGTCTGTCCAGTGTGTAAAGAATCTCTGTTTAACACAGAAGAACTGCACGTCCATCATGTTATCCCTAAATCAAAGGGAGGCAAGGACAGCTACCAGAATCTCCAACTGGTTCATCTAATGTGTCACCAACGGATACATTATGGGAAGCCCTAGTGATTTGCTTGAGCCGTGATACTTGGAAATTTGTACGTCCGGTTCTGAGGGGGGAAGGGGACAGTGATGTCCCTGCCCTACCCGACT
>JAAHGR010001007.1 GCA_010672425.1 Symploca sp. SIO2E6 | reverse complement strand
CGCTACGGATGAAGATTATCGAGAATTCCCACCCTACATTCATCGATTTTACTGTGTCACGCCAGTAGTCACGCCAGTAGGGTGGGCAAATTCCCAAGTTTTAAGATAAGAACAGATATGTAAAGATATATTTGCCCACCACAGCACTTCGCGGTACAGATAATGGTGGGCATTATGAGGAAAAATATCGCTACGGATGAAGATTATCGAGAATGCCCACCCTACATTCATCGATTTTACTGTGTCACGCCAGTAGGGTGGGCAAATTCCCAAGTTTTAAGATAAGAACAGATATGTAGAGGGATATTTGCCCACCACAGCACTTCCTAGTACAGATAATGGTGGGCATTATGAGGAAAAATATCGCTACGGATGAAGATTATCGAGAATGCCCACCCTACGTTACTCGATTTTATGGTATTCCTTCACTGGAATTTTGGTTAACTATACCAAATTCGCCTTCCAAACACCCTGTTTCGCTTAAACATTCTTTAATTGAGCAAGGTATGGGCAGGTTTTGGAGTTTATTGAGAATACTGCAATATCTGAGCTTTCTATAGAAGCGATCGCTTCCACCCGGGCGATCGCTTGTGTTATGATGAATATAAGGAAAAATCTATTTTCTCTAAACTGCTAAAAGAATAAACGAATAGCAGTGATAAGGTTTTAACAAAGCTCCCTAGGGAAAAAAGAACAAAAAGAGACAAGGGCTATAGGGTTAAAGGGTAAAGAAGAGGCCACGCCTAGGAAAAGGCAACTCGAAAACCAATAAAGTTACTCTTGTAGTCCGGTTCCTTCCTGAAGCGATTCGCACCACGACAGTTCCTCGGATCGTTGCCCCATGAACCACCACGCAGCAGCCGAGAATGAACACCATTTTCCTTCTTTAACCATACACTTCCATCTTTTGGGGCTCCATTATAGTTAATATGCCAATGATCCTCACACCATTCCCAGACATTACCATGCATATCGTATAAACCGAAAGCGTTGGCTACTTGAAAACTTTCTACTGGGGTAGTTTTTTCGCGATACTCTACTGCGAGACCAAAACCGTAGCTGGATTCACCGTCGTAGTTAACCAAATCGGTGGTAATTGTCTCTCCAAAGTGGAAAGGGGTAGTGGTGCCAGCACGACAGGCATATTCCCATTCTGCTTCGCTAGGTAACCGGTAAGTACGTCCGGTTTTGGTTGAGAGTCGGGCACAGAACTCTTTAGAATCAGACCATGATACCTGTTCTACTGGTAAATTATCTCCTTTGAAGTTAGACGGATCAGTATTTAAATCACGACTAACTTTATCTAAAGCAGCTACAGCTTTCCACTGCGCCTGAGTTACAGTAAACTTACCCAGATAGAAAGGTTTAATATCTACTGGATGCTGGGGACTCTCATTATCAAATCGATCTTCTTCAGTAACTGGGGAACCCATATCAAAGAAACCACCAGGAATTGCCACCATCTCGAGCATTACTCCATTACCCAAATCTTCGGTAAAGAAATTTGCTTGGCGACGGTTGCGGCTATTTTCTTTACCTCGGGAGTCTACTGTTACTACATCAAAGTCAAAGGATTGGAGTTCCTTACCAGAAATAAGTGGTGGTAAATCGTCCCAATTTATTTTAATTAGAGAGAAGATAAGGGGGCGAATGAGATATCCTATCAGGATAATTAGTCCTATTAACACGCCAAAAACAACCCAATATAACATTTCATTAATCAACTGCCTTCTTGTCAAGCCACCACTAATAGTTCCAGAACTTGCAGACTTCTTTGGCGGCTGTGGTGGAGGTGGGGGAGTAGAATTTCCTCGTGATGATGGCACTGTTCCTGCTAATTGCGATTGCTGCCGACGAGGTGGCGGCTTGATTATCCGGTTAATCTCCGCCAACCGTTGTAAAATTACCTTAGTGTTCTCTGGACGCTGATTCACTGAACGCATCATCAGCTGATCGATAAAGTCTGCTAATTCTGGCACTAGAGGAGAACTATGATTGCGCCAGTGTAATTCGTCATTAAGATGATCGTAAATATCTGGATCAGTCGGTTGCTTACCGGTTAGCAAAAACACAAAAGTACGTCCTAAAGCAAAGAAATCCGACTGAGGTACTGCTCGATAATTTAGTTGTTCTGGGGGTGTGTAACCAAGGGAAGCGATCGCAGTAACTTGTCCTTTTCCTTGTTTAGCCTTGAAGGTAGAAGTAATTTCCCTTACTGTACCAAAATCGATCAACACTAACTGCCCATTTGGCCTAAGGATAATACAGCGCTTTGCGCTGTAATGAAGTACACTTTTCCGGAAGTCCCCGTGGAAGTAAAAGCGTAGCATCCTCTGGCTTCCCCCTTTCAAAGGGGGACGGGAGGGGGATTCAAGGGGGATTTAGGGGGATCAAGACTGTA
>JAAHGR010001006.1 GCA_010672425.1 Symploca sp. SIO2E6 | reverse complement strand
TCAATCCCACTCAATGGCTTTCAGTTACACGAAGCTCAACCACTAACTAAAGGCTTCCGCAAAATAGCTAACAATCCTCAAGCCGTCTTGCAAGCAGTGCTCCATTGGACAAATGGTCAACCATTTATCACTCAAAAGCTGTGCTACTTAATTCTGTATAATTGTGATTATATTGAGGTAGGAGAAGAAGAAAATAAAATAGAATATTTGGTACAAACACAAGTAATTGCTAATTGGGAATCTCAGGATAATCCAGAGCATTTGAGAACAATACGTGATCGCATCCTAAATAATGAAAAAAGTGCCCTACAACTTTTGGGATTTTATCAAATAATTTTGCAACAAGGAGAAATTATATTTGATAATAGTCCAGAGCAATTACAATTAAGCTTGTCAGGTTTGGTGATTAATGAAGAAAACAATTTAATAATTTATAACCTTGTTTATAGGTCGGTTTTCAATCAGCATTGGCTCAATAAATCCTTCAGAACTTTGCGACCCTACGCAGAGGAGATATCAGCTTGGATAGCATCTGATTATCAGGATGAATCGTGCCTATTGCGAGGTCAAAAACTACAGAGAGCACAGAAATGGTCTGCGAATAAAGATTTAAGTCCTCAGGACTATAATTTTTTAAACGCAAGTGAAAAATTGGCCAGACAGAAAAAATGGAGTAATTTTCAAATAATTACTTTTATACTGGGTGTTATCTTAACCTTGGGAAGTACAGCATTTGCTACGTTTGCCATTAACAAATATCAATACTCCCAAAAATTAGAAAAAGATTTAGCTGCTTTAGAGAGTCATATAGCTGCTTTAAATAATAATGCAGCTGGCTCAAATAATAATATAGCTGCTTTAGAGAAGAATATAGCTGCTTTAGAGAATGAGTTGGCTGAATTCAAGGATAATATGGCTGCTTTAGAGAATTATTCAACTGCCTTAGAGAAAGAGTTGGCTGACTCCGAGAAAGAGTTAGCTGTTCTTATTAAAGATCAAGTAAAAGAATCTAATGCGGCTTATAAAAAATATATAAGTAGAATTGAACAAGTAAAAGAGAATGATAGAAAAGAAAGCCTTTATAGAAAACTAGGCCGTACACTTTTTGCTAACAAGAAATATGATAGAGCTATTGAAATTTATAAGAAGAGTTACCAATTAGCAAAACACAATAATAGTAAGGAAGGGATAATTGAATCTATGTATTATCTAGGTCATGCCTATAAAGCATTGAACAACGATACGAAAGCAAAGGAATATTATCATAAGGGTGAGAAGGAGTTGGTCGATAGTTACTATTCTCAGTATCTCACCCAGGGTAAAGCATCCTTTTCTGGTTCTAATGAGCGTGGTCAAATTACTGCCAGCCTTGAAAAATTTGATCCAGCTGTTTGGACGGCTGCTCATCGCGATTTACCCTTTGGAACCAGGGTGCGGGTAACAAATCCCAAAACTGGTCTTCCTGTAGTAGTGCGAATCAATAATCGCGGTCCTGCTCGTAAAACACGTCGAATCATTAATTTGTCTGAATCTGCTGCTCAAGAGATTGGACTGACTGAGATAGGTATCATGGAAGTGAAACTAGACCCAGCAGGGGATTAGGTGTTAGGTGGTAGGTAGTCCATATTTAAAAGGAGAATTTAGCAAAATTCCGTGTTTTATGTTCCCTATTCTAAGAAATACGATGGTTTTTGCTAAAACACTCGAAAGAGCGATCGCTAAAAAAAAGGAATATTCAGACTAGTAGGGGCGCAATGCTTGCGCCCACAATGCTTGCGCCCACAATGCTTGCGCCCACAATGCTTGCGCCCACAATGCTTGCGCCCACAATGCTTGCGCCCACAATGCTTGCGCCCACAATGCTTGCGCCCACAATGCTTGCGCCCGCAATACTTGCGCCCTTAACACGACATCCTAAACCATCTTCAGACTATCTTTATCCTGGAGTGCCTCTTGTTCTGATTTTGATTGGTCAAATGACTTGCTGTGATTATTGCTTTTCGGTAAATTGATCTCTTTTGATTCTAAAGTCTTGTCTCGCTGCAAAAATTCATCGAGCAGTTGAAAAAAGTAGTTAAAAGCCTCCTTTTCATCATGTGTATAGAATCGAATAATCGTTGCCCAAGAATTAACTGTCTGCACTTCAAATCTTTTTTGTAGCCAAGGTTGAAATTCTCGTTGAAATTCCTGTTCTTCCTGACTCGGGTCAATTCCCAATTCCCGTCTAGCTGTTTTATAACCTACCAAAAACATGAATAAGTCATGAAGAGCCGGTTTGCCGATACAGCGCTTTGCGATGTTATGAGGTACAGTAAGAAAAATCCCCCTAAATCCCCCTTAGAAAGGGGGACTTTTACTGCCCCCCTTTCTAAGGGGGGTTGGGGGGATAAAGGTGTACCACAT
>JAAHGR010001005.1 GCA_010672425.1 Symploca sp. SIO2E6 | reverse complement strand
ATTTACTCATCACTCATCACTCATCACTCATCACTCATTACTCATCACTCATTACTCATTACTCATCACTCATTACTCATCACTCATCACTTATCACTCATTACTCATTACTCATTACTCATTACTCATTACTCATTACTCATTACTCAAAACCCCATACTGCTCCTCATCAATCCGTCCTGCTTGATACAAAATATCAGTAATTTCAGATATTCTCAATACAGAATGTCCCCGATAACCATTGTTTTGAAGTCGGTTTTTGACTCCTTGTTCATGATCAATAAATACGACAATATCATTAACCTTTAATCCCGCAGATTCGAGCTTGGCTGCTCCTTCCATCACACTTTTGCCGCTAATCAAAATGTCATCAACTACGACAATGGTTTCTCCCGGATGGAAGTTTCCTTCAATGACACGCCTGGTACCATGAGCTTTTACCTCTTTGCGAGGGAAAATCATTGGGTGATTTAGGCGTAATGATAATCCGGTAGCAGTGGGCAAAGAACCATAGGGAATGCCAGCGATGCGATCGAAAGTCAGGTTGTTGAGGATTTCGGCATAGGCGTAGAGAATTTGATGGAAGATTTGGGGATTGGAAATAATTTTACGCAGGTCAATATAATAAGGTAGGGTTGCACCTGATGCTTGCACAAAATTGCCAAACATAATGCAGCCAAGATCATAGAGTTGCAAAATCAAATCCTGATGAGGATGCTGCTTCAATAAACAAACATCAGGCATCCACAATTGACAGGTAGAACCCTCCAAGATAATCTGGTTTCTAAGTTGATTAATCGCTTCTCGCAGTGACTTGATGGATTGAGCTGGTTGCTCGTTGCTTAACATATCTTGAGGAACAGGGATGAGCAAACCATCACCACTAGTATTTAAACCAGCTTGGAGAATTTGGTTGAACTCAGCAGTGCCTTCAGCCCAAATGCTACGGGCTAGAATAACTCTTTCTGGAGCAATAGCACGAATGCCCTCTAGCACTGCTGGTGAGGTAGTTCCTACTTCTAATCCCAATTGTTCAGGAGTACCCCAGGCTTTTACTTCCTTGACTACCTGTAAGTAAAGGGGAGATTCAATAGAAGGGTATTGTTGTAAAGCTGCGGCACTGGGATTAGAGGTACAGCAAAGAATAAATACTGCTTTACCAGGATAGACTAAAAACGGTGCTACTTGGTCTTGTCCTGGATAGGGATTGAGAGTAATAGCATCTAATTGCCACTGGCCAAACACAGTTTGGGCTAAGGCGGTACAGGTGTTGAGGTCACCGTGTTTAGCATCTAGGATAACGGGAATATTAGGGGGAATTGTCAAGAGAGTTTTCTCCAATAGTTCCAATCCTGGAGCTCCCAAAGCTTGATAAAAGCCGAACGTTGGTTTATAAGCGCAGACCAAATCACTAGTTTCGGCGATGATCAATTGCAGCCATTCCCACAAGCCATCAATGCTGCTACCTGTATCCTCTGGCTTACCGTAGCGGCTAGGCATCATTTCTGGATTCGGATCAAGTCCTACAAACAGTAAACTCTGATTGCGAGCGATCGCTTCATTTAATTTCTCAAAAAAATTCATGGGGAGATATAATGAATTTGGTCACAAAGCCCATTTTTATGATATAATTATAGTTTAAGTTCGCTGTTCCACGAGAAAGTCGGTTTCTTTGAGTGAAGTGAACATTGCACTGGTGATTTTGGTAGTTGTTGTGGGATTGTCAGTAATACTGGAAGTGCTCTTACGATCGCTTGTTGGTTTTGGCAATCCCCTAATTTATATTAGAGATCCTGAAATTGGTTACTTGCTAGCTCCATCTCAAAGTGCCACCAGGTTCGGGAATCGTATTGAGATTAATGAGTATTCGATGCGATCGCCTACAATTACAGTGGCTCGACCAGAATCAACCCTGCGAATACTCATATTAGGGGATTCGGTGGCTAATGGTGCTTGGTGGACAGATCAACAGCAGACGATTTCAGCGTTGCTGGAAACTCAATTAGTGCAAGAAGAACCCACCCCTAACCCCTCCCAGGAGGGGGACCGGAGGCAGGAGGCAGGAGGCAGGAGGCAGGAGGCAGGAGAAAGAAGGCAGGAGGCAGGAGGCAGGAGGCAGGAGGCAGAAGGCAGGAGACAGGAGGCAGGAGGCAGGAGGCAGGAGGCAGAAGGCAGGAGGCAGGAGGCAGAAGGCAGAAGGCAGGAGGCAGAAGGCAGAGGGCAGGAGGCAGAAGGCAGAGGGCAGGAGGCAGAAGGCAGAAGGCAGGAGGCAGAAGGCAGAGGGCAGAAGGCAGAAGGCAGCAGGCAGAAGCCAGAAGGCAGAAGGAGAGAGGAAGAAGGCAAATGGCAGAAGGCAGAAGGCAGAGGACAGTAGGTGGAAGGCAGAAAGCAGGAAGAAGAAGGA
>JAAHGR010001004.1 GCA_010672425.1 Symploca sp. SIO2E6 | reverse complement strand
TCACATTTAATTGCATTGATAGCATCACAAAATAACCAGATGCTCTTCGGACAATACGAGCTTGTTTTATTTCAAACCCATCCGGAATATCCCTTGACTTTCTAAACTTTACCCATCCTATTTGTGGTAACTTTATTTGATTTACTTTGACACAATCTTTGAGCATTTGAGGATACACATAAGAGCGCATCCTGTACTTGTTTTTAAAGCGAGGAAAACCTAACTTTTTGGACTGCATATCCGCAAACGCTCTGTCCAGATTCCTTAAAACTTGCTGTAGCACTTGAGCGTTAACTGATTTGAGCAGTCCGTTAGTCTTCTTGGCTTTTGTTAAGGCTTTGGCTTGATTGTGATAATTGGGATAAGGGACATCACATGGAATAATATATTCCTGTTCTAGAGAACAAGCATGATTCGGGTGATTTACGAGATTTCAACCAATCCTTACGCTCTCTGAGCGCATAGTTCCAAACAGAACGGCAAACTTTTAAGGTCTGTTCTATGACAGATATTTGCTGCTTGTTTGGGATTAGTTTGTACTCGTAAGTTAAGGTAAGCATTTTTTGAGTGTTTGTTAATGCTTAGCTTATTTTAAACTAATCTACACAAGCTGACAAGCGGTTTAAGCCGTCTCCCGTTGGTCGATTTTATTTGTTGGTCGCAATTCATCTCCCGTTAAGCTATCGCTATAAGGGGAGTCCTCTTGCTCCATTTAAGATAGAAATCAATAAATCGGGGTTAGCAAGTTGCCCTACCGTATAGAATACTCACCAGAATCAGAAGCACATTTACAATACCTTACAACCCGACAGCAAGTAATTGTAATTGATGGGATTGATGAGCAACTGATGTATCAGCCTACTGTAGAAACAAGAAATCGCAAACTAATGCGCCCTAATCCTCTTGCTCCTTGGGAACTACGAATCGGCAATTTGCGGATCTATTATGATGTAGAGGAGGAGCCTGAGCCAGTTGTGTATATCAACGCAGTTGGGCTTAAGGAACGAAATCAAGTTCTTATTGCAGGAGAGGTATACAATTTATGAAGATGATTGACATCGCACAGGCAAGTGCAACACTGGCTGACTATACCTCTAATCTCACTGAGGAGCCAGTTATTATTACCAATGATGGCCAACCTATCGCAGCATTAGTTACCCTCGAAAATGTTGATATGGAAACAATCTCGCTAAGCACTAACCCGAAATTCATCGCCTTAATTGAGCGCTCACGGGCGCAGCGACGTTCTGAAGGCGGAATTTCTAGCTCACAGATGCGGCATAGGTTAGGGTTGGATTCAGTCTAGTATTGAGAGAGTGTCTTAAGAATATGACAAATCGTGAGCTATTGATTCTTGAACTTGAACAGGCTCCTGAGGAGCTGATACCAATAATCCAAGATTTTTGACATCGAGTTAAAGCAATACGCAGCAATCACCCTCTAGCCTAATTTGCAGGAATTCTCAGTGATTCAGAGAAAGTCTTGCGGTATTAATGCTTTTTCAAGCGTTTGTAGATAGTAACTTGGCTGAAGCTTATACTCCTGAATCTAGCGCAATTCTTGCATTGGAAGAACCAGAGGCTCATCTTCATCCTTCAGCAATTTGTTCCCTCGGTTCTTTGTTAAAGGGGCTATCAGGTCAAACCATCGTTTCGAGTCATTCTGGTGATTTATTGTCACGGGTTCCGATCACGTCTTTGCGTAGACTCTACAAAGTTAACGGCGAAACGAAAGTTGGACAAGTAGAGAGTAGCTTGTTCAATGATCGTGAGATTCAAGCTATTAACTACAGTATTTGTCTAACAAAGGGGCAATATCTTTTCTCACGCTGTTGGTTACTAGTCGAAGGAGAGTCGGATTTCCACCTTGTACCAATGCTTCTAGATGCAATGGGGCATTCGCAAGATCAAATTAGTCTGTCTGTCCTCGAAATTAGCCAAGTTATTGAAAAGGGTGAACCATTTATCAAGTTGGCAAAAGCTTTAGGTATTCAATGGTTCATGATGGCAGATGGTGACCAATCTGACACTAGTTATGTCGATCGAGCACGCAACCATCTTGAAAATGGCGAATTAATAGAAAATCGTGCTAGGACATTGAGCCAGAGTGATATAGAGCATGAATTTTGGCACAACGGTTACAATGATTTCATTGAAAATATAGTTCCTCATACTCGTAAAGCTCACATTCAAACTGAAGCAGCGGGAGATGCCAGCAAGGAAACGAAACAGATGATAAGAGCGGCCATCAAGGAGAAAGGAGGTAAACCAGCTTTTGCACAAGCTTTGATATCAGAAGTTCAGCAAAGAGGCGTAAACACTATTCCTCAGGTAATCCAAGAGGTTATCACTCGTGTAGTCCAATTAGCCCAAGGTTAACATGGTTAATTTATCATCGCTTAACGA
>JAAHGR010001003.1 GCA_010672425.1 Symploca sp. SIO2E6 | reverse complement strand
AGTCTCTCTCAACTGGATTAAGGATGAACCGAGATCTAAATGGTGCTCGTGGGATTTTCCTACGGGCATTGGTTGATACGCCTTGGTTGAGAAAACATCTCAACTTATGTGTTTGTTAGCAAATGTTGGCAAAAAAGTATCGGAAATGACATATCTATCCCCTGCTGTTTATTCACCATCATGAAGCCTCTGCTGTGCAGTCAACAACATGCGAATTCCCCTAATAATCGCTTTTGTACCACATGTGGTGAAAACTTGGTGATCAAGAAAATTCATTCAGGACTAATTTTAGGCGCTCGCTATCGTATTGTGCGTCAGCTAGGCCAGGGTGGCTTTGGTCGTACTTATTTAGCAGCGGATCTCAGCCGCTTTAGTGAACTTTGTGTTCTCAAAGAATTTGCTCCCCATTTTCAAGGCACTTATGCCTCTCGAAAGGCTCAAGAGTTATTTGAGCGGGAAGCTAATGTTCTCTATCAGCTGCAACATCCCCAAATTCCTCGGTTTCGAGAACTGTTCCGAGCCCAACAACAGGACCAAGACTCCCTATTTTTGGTGCAAGACTTTGTTGTCGGACAAACTTACCATACCTTACTCATGGCTCTCAAAAGTCAGGGGAAACGGTTTACTGAAGCTGAAGTCATTCAACTGCTGCAGCAAATCTTACCGGTTTTGGAGTACATTCACTCCCTCGGAGTCATTCACCGGGATATTGCTCCGGATAATCTGATGCTACGCACTAGCGATGGAGAGCCGGTATTGATTGACTTTGGTGGAGTTAAGCAAGTAGCAGTAACCGTGGCAAGGGAATTCCAAGGCAGCATCTTTGATACCAAAAAGATACCTGCCACACGAGTAGGTAAAATCGGTTATGCTCCCCCAGAACAGTTACAACAGGGGATGGCTTCTGCCAATAGCGATTTATATGCTCTAGCGGCAACAGCGTTGGTCTTACTCACGGGGAAGGAACCAACCCAATTGATTGAGCCTCAAAGTATGAAGTGGGACTGGCAGCGAGAGGTCAACCTGAGTCCCCGGCTAGGAGATATTCTAGATCGTATGCTCCAAAGAAAACCAAGCGATCGCTTTGAGAGTGCGACTGAAGTACTGCAAGCTTTGAAGAGCCATTCCCTGGCTGTGGCAGCAACCCAGCAGCATGATGATGAGATTGAAACTGACGATCCACCAAAATCTCATCATCAGTTTTCCGGCTGGTTATGGAAAATTCCCCTCATGTTGTTGGTGATTGTCACCGCTGGTAGTTTTGGCTGGTGGGGTGGCAATCTTTGGGTTAAATCCCGGACGCCTCTCCCTCAAGAAGAGAAGTTACTCTTTGAGAAAGATTATTCTACCATTACTTTCTTACTAGATGATACCAACCAGCCCCCTCCACCCTTAAAGTTTTCTCCCCAAGAGCAACAGCGTCGAGAAAACCTGGAGAAGCGACTTGCTAGTTTGGGCATTAACCGGGAGTTCTACAGTGACTTAGTCTATGAAGCATTTTGGATTAGGTATCCTCAACAAACGGGACGCAAACCTAGTACTTCCTCAAAAGATACTCAGCTGAGAGCCGACAGAGATGCGATCGCGGCTAATTTACTCGATAAAATAGAGATGCTCAAGTTGAGCAAAAAGGCAATGAAGCGTTTGGGAAGCTATGAAGAAGCAGACCTTACCCGGTGGGGAAATCAAGCCAATCGTCTACACCTGAGTAGCAGTGCTTTGTATGATCTAGCAGATGCCAAATTCTTCAAGCAGTTTCCTGAGCAACCTCGTGAACAGTTAACTAACATGTTCATTGGGCAAGTATGGGAAGCAATTGTTGCCGATACCATCAACCAATTACAATCTCAAGCTGCTGTCGAACGCATTGTGTTTGACCAAGGAAGAGTAAGTCAACAGAAAAATGGTACCCTCAAACCAGGAGAAGGTAAGGCTTTTATTGCCGAACTCTCCACAGAGCAAATCATGGAAGTAGAGCTACAAGCTAATTCTTCCGCTTTGTTCAGTATCTATTGTCCTCCCGGAGTCAAACCGATTATCGAAGACTCCAAGGAGCGCAGTTGGTCAGGAAACATTCAAGCCTCCGGTTTTTATGAGTTTATCATAGTTTCCGAGGCTGCTGAGCCCATTGATTATCAACTTAAACTTACAGTTGAAAATTAGGGTTTGCTGAATAAGTAATGGGTAATGAGTAATGAGTAATGAGTAATGAGTAATGAGTAATGAGCATCTTTAGGGACATCCGCCCCAAAAAGAATAAGAGAAACAAGTCAGCTTCCCTTAGAGCCTTGGAGCCTTGGAGCCTTGGAGCCTTGGAGCCTTGGAGCCTCGGAGCCTTAGGCTTGTGTTGATTCAATTCTTTAATCCAAAATCTAAATAAATCTAAAATCTAAAATCTAAAATCTAAAAT
>JAAHGR010001002.1 GCA_010672425.1 Symploca sp. SIO2E6 | reverse complement strand
CAATAGCCGTATTTGGTTTTGTGTAATAATCCTGCCGAGTAAAGTCGTTGAATTACAATAGGATATTTTTGCTTAACACTTGCTTGAGCAATATTTCTGCAATCATGAGAGATTTTGTTCATTTCCTCTCGTTGACCATCAGCAAGTAAGTCTAACAATTCGTGTGCTATATTTATTGAAGCCGTTATCAAAGATGAATAAAAGTCTTCTGGAAGCCCCTTGATGGGGTCATCTAGCTTGTTGTCGATAGCTGTTTTTATTAAATCATTACTGACAGCGACAACCAGATGATGAACAATTCTATTAAGTATTTTTTGTTCTGGTATCATTCTACTCACCCATCAATTTTCGGCACTCTTCTCTTACTTTACTCTTTTTGAGTAATGAGTAATGAGTAATGAGTAATAAGTAATGAGTTCATTTGGGGTTTCTTGGTTAAAGTGCAATATATTTTGAACCTATGGATACTATTTTCTTGTACTAAGAATAACATAAAATCCTTTAATAAAACATTTATCTAGAAAAATCAAGCTTTTTTTGACATACCCTAGTAAGATGACATTACCAGGGTGCGATTCTACAGCACTTAAGCAGCTAAGATACTGGCGATCGCATAATGGTTGTCTTTAGTTTTGCCCGACTCACTCCACTCTTACCAGTAAGTCACCCGGCTGACAGTTGAGGGCTTTGCAGTATGACTCAAGCGTTTCATACTCCAGTCTCTCAGGCATTTCCTTTAAATTTCTGTGGCGCGAGACTGTGCCAGGGTGCATCCCGGTTAACTCCGCTAGTTCCTTGTATTCAATTTCGCGGTCAGCCATTACCGCCTTGAGTCTCCACTTGATCATTTTTGCTCTCTCCTTTGTTGGCCTGCCTTGCTTTCATCGTAGCAGTTAACATATTCACTCACAATGAGCATCAGTGCGATTCACCTTGAAACCGAATTTATGAATCGCTGTGATTGCATGATTAACCGCTAGGGTAAATAAAATTTGCGACAATCACAATAAAAGCTTGACTTTCATTCATCGCAGCGATTAATATATTAAATATAAGCCGCCGGGATTAGCAGCCGGGTTGGGGAAACCCTATCAGAGGTATAGCCTCTGTCCCAGGGATCGGTGAAGCCACTGAGTGTAGCCGGGATCTAGAAACTGACGCACCCGACGCACCGGACGCAGAGATTGGGACAAACCAATTTAAATGCGTCTTAGCAGACAAAAATCTCCTAGCGCCAACTAGGAGAGACAACAAAAATAACAAGATTCCATTATGACATATTCAAACCGTACAATCGAGCTAGGTGATCACCACCAGCTCACTTACCTAGTAGGACGCGCCGCCTACATCACCCAGCAATTGAAAAAGCCTGGAAAGGGTGGTAGAACCAGTAAAATCAAATCCGTTTACTACGCCTTCGACTCTACCAACAAGGCTCGAAGGTTCTTCCTGAACATGAGGAAGAAATATGGTAAATTTCGTGTAGAAATGCGCTCTGCACGTCGAGTCTTAGACTGGACATGGGAAGTCAAAATTCAGGGCGACTTCGAGTTAGCCGAAATTGAAGAAATAATGCGATCGCTCGATACATTCTATCCTGAGAAAAACCCCTTCCCAGTTGTTCCCATCCCAACCCAAAAGCCTGCAACAAAAGTTCTTGTAAACACTACTAAGTGGTGGGGAGCGCAATCCTTCGCCAGGATGCCGAAACGCGATCGTAGGAAGGTAGCATCTTTTTGCTAACTAGGGCTGGAAAAAGTAATGAGTAATGAGTAATGAGTAATGAGTAATAAGTAATAAGTAAAGAGTTTATTCGGGATTACCTGGTAAAATTGCAAGGTTTTTGAGATAAAAGATACTTGAACCTTGGACTAATTTTGCTAAAATAAAGACACAAAACTCTTGTCTGACATGGCTTGCAAACCTATACAGCAAGCCCTACTTAACTCATTACTCATTACTCTTGAGACAAAAAGCAGAGGGTAGAGGGCAGTACTGCAAGCAGAAACCGCAGGCTAGGCAGAAGGTTCTTAAGAAAGCTGACTTGTTTCTTCTCTCCTTTTTGTGGCTGATGTCCCACTACTACTCATCACTCATTACTCATTACTCATTACTCATTACTTAAAAAGAGCATTTACAGGAACAAAAAATGTCAGATTACGAACTAGAAACCAAACAGCAACCAGTAGTTGCTCAAACTGTCTCTCTAGGTCACAATTTCCCTCCTATTTCAACCCAATATGAGCTGAGGCACAAAAACCTAGAAGGTAAGACATTTTGGGACTTGTTACCTCAGCTACAAGAACCATTTTCTCCAGAAGAACATTTAAACTACGAACTGGGTTACTCTAAGGAACACCAGTCAAAGATTGATTACATCTACTGTCCCTGGCAATCCTACGAAGATCGCCTG
>JAAHGR010001001.1 GCA_010672425.1 Symploca sp. SIO2E6 | reverse complement strand
TTATTTGGTTAAGTCCTTGTCAGGGTAGAGATAGCTGCTATATTGGGGTCATTAATTATCTGCCCTACGGTAAATATGTTGATTGTCAAGCCTATTTTGATGACTATGAAAAAATTATGGCTAAATTGGAGGGACGTCCCCATTGGGCGAAAAGGTTTGGACCTGATGCTGAGGAATTAAAAAAAATGTATCCTCATTGGAATGACTTTCAACAAGTACGTTATCAGCTTGACCCAGATAATCGGTTTGGTAACTCTTATAGCGATCGTGTACTGGGAAAACCTCAAAAAACTGCTTTGTCCTACTCATAAAATTTTGAACATGGGAACAGATATTTTAGTCATCGGTACAGGAGAATATGTCACAGGTTTTGTTCACGGAGGAGCAGCTAATTCTGACAAAGGTGCTGGTGTTGTCGCCTTAGTACTTTTCGACCTCAGAAGTCGTGGAAAAGTGAACCAGATTTCCCTATGTGGGCAAGATGGCAGGCGTTTTGCAGGTATTCGTCGTCACTTCACTGAGCAAATTGCTTCACGATATAAGGGTATGGATGTATCAGTGAAGACTTTTCCTGATGATCATGACTACAATCCCCAAGCTTATCAAACTGCCATTGAGAAGATGCAGCCTGGGAGTGGGGTAATTGTGGTGACACCTGATGATACCCACTTTGATATCGCCATGACTGCTATTCGTCACGGAATGCACGTTTTAGTGGCTAAACCTTTGGTAAAAACTTTAGAAGAACATCAAAAATTAATAGAAGCTGGAAAGCAACAGAATGTACTGTTGGCAATAGAGATGCACAAGAGATTTGACCCAATGTACTCTGATGCTTGCGATCGCGCTCGTAACTATGGAGATTTTAGTTATATGAGTAGCTATATGAGTCAGCCAAGAAGTCAACTTAACACTTTTGGTAAATGGGCAGGGCAATCATCTGACATTAGCTACTATTTGAACTCTCATCACATAGATTTATTAGATTGGATAATCGGCGATCGCGCTAGGCCAATCCAAGTAACGGCTTTAGGGGCTACGGGAGTAGCCAATACAGAGTTAGGGATTGATGCTGAGGATACCATCACCCTAACAGTTCAGTGGGAAAACATCAAGAGTGGGAATTTAGGAATCGCCGTTCATACCGCATCATGGATTGCCCCTAAATCTGACGTTCATTCCCAACAACGTTTTTTCTACATGGGTCATCAAGGAGAATTACAAATTGACCAAGCTCATCGAGGTTATACAACTGCAACCGTCTCAGGGGGATATGCCAGTATAAATCCCCTATTTATGAAATACGAACCCTCTGATGGTAAATTTGCTGGACAGGGAGCCTATGGTTATCAAAGTATTGAAAGATTTATTGATGCAGTAGTTCGCATTAATGAGGGAAAAGCTGAACCAAAAGATTTTGACAATACTCTCGCAACTGCTGCACGAACTCTCCAGACAACAGCGATTCTCGAAGCTGGTCGTCTCAGTTTAGATAGCGGTGGTTTACCAGTTGAAATCAAGTATAGTACCCGAGAGTCCTTAAAACTAGAAATGCTGAGCCTGACTGCAAGGATGTGAAATATCAAAGAAAGCTAAAAACAAAATGCTAGATAATTTAATTATTCTCTTTGTAGGTTGTGTAACAGGTATTCTGGTGGGATTTTCCAAAACAGGAGTACCGGGTGCAGGCATTTTGGCAACCCCCATTATGGCAACTATTTTCCCTGCCAAAGAATCCATTGGGGTATTACTTCCGATGTTGGTCTGCGCCGACTTGCTAGCTGTCTGTTATTATAAGCATCACGCTGACAAAATAGAACTTTTGCGTTTGTTGCCTGGCTGTTTAGTGGGTATGTTTCTTGGGTTTCGTCTTCTTTCACAGGTTAATAGTGAAAACTTGAAACCCATTTTGGGGATTTTGCTACTAACCTTATTGCTATTGGAATGGCTTCGCTATCGGCTAAATTTCCATGGAATTGCCCAACACGGTTTATCCCCTGTTATTTTTGGGTGACTAGCTGGTTTTGCGACCCAAATTGGTAATGCTGCTGGTCCAATTATAAGTATTTTTTTTGTAATTAGAGGATTATCTAAAAATAAGTTTATGGGTACTGCTGCTTGGTTTTTTTTAATTGTAAATATAGCTAAATCCCCACTTTTTTATCAACTGAATTTGATTAGCAATGAAACCTTGTTATTCGATTTATTAATGTTGCCATCTATTGCGATAGGTATAGCTTTATGGGTTAAGCTGCTACCTAAAATTACCCAGAATTTCTTCAATCAATTTATTTATCTGATATCAGGGATTGTTGCTTTTCAATTTATTGTAATTTCATAAAGATAATTCTAATGCTTAAAGATAACAACGTCGAGCAATATAGCAAATATGCAAGTTATGAAAGACAAATATGGA
>JAAHGR010001000.1 GCA_010672425.1 Symploca sp. SIO2E6 | reverse complement strand
ACGAAACGGAGGTGACAAGCGATTTCTCATGGTGTAAGGGCTGTGAGCATGTTGGATGAACGCACAAATACCTACACCAAATACATCAATTTGAGGGTGGGATGGAGACATTGTAGTGCTCCTAAAGAGGATAGCAGCTGCAAAGCTGGTGCCCAATAGGGAGCCTGCAAAATATACTTCAATTCTGCTTTCAACCGGGTTTGTAAAGCTGGAGCCTTGTGATTTTCTGCTAGGGAGCGATTATAAACTCCACTTTCGATCGCATACTTAATATAAGCTTCTGTTTGCGGTTCAATAGTAAATCCTAACCGTACAGCAAACCGCACTGCTCGATAAATCCGGGTAGGGTCTTCAATAAAACTGTTAGCGTGTAACACCCGAATCTGACGCGATCGCAAATCTAATAAACCCCCGAAGAAATCTAAGATGGGGATGGAGGCAGCATTTTGTTTCCCTACTCTACCAGAAGCAGTCAATCGTGCTGCTAGAGCATTGATGGTAAAGTCTCTGCGGTATAAGTCTTGGCGAATGGAACTAGCTTCTACCTCCGGATTAGCCGCTGGGTAGGGATAAAACTCAGTCCTCGCTGTGGCAATATCGAGCCAGAGGGAACCCAGTACTGGGTCATTGTGCCATAACAGGGCAGCAGTTTGAAAAGCTCCATGGACTGATAAACGGGCATTAGGGTAGAGTTGTTGGAGTGCTTGAGCCAGGGTCACCCCAGCACCTACATCGGCAGCATGATGAAAGCCATCTACTACTAAATCAACATCTGCTAAGAGTAGTTTCGATCCTGGACTACCTCCCGTTTCCTTCTCATCAGCAAGTAATAAATCCCTAACTGCTCCTCCCACTAAGTAAAGATGCCAACCCCGCTTCTGAGCCTCCTCAGCTGCCTTAGTCAATAATTCCCACAGGGGTAAAGCAAGGCGATGCCGCAGATTATGCATCAGCAATTGAGGAGAATATTCCCAATTCCCAATTCCCAATTCCCAATTCCCAATTCCCAATTCCCAATTCCCCCTTTGATGCAGTTGCCGCAATACATCGGTACGAGTGACAATTCCCACCAATTGCCCCTGCTCCAAAACCGGCAAACGTCCGATATCATAGGTCACCATCAAGGATTCAATTTGATCTAGGGAGGTTTGGAGTGTAATGGTTTTAACATTCCTGGTCATATAACCTTTGACTGGTGCATGACCAAACCCGTGGTGTAGTGCTAAATCCAAGTCTCGCCGGGAGATAATCCCCACCAGTTGATCCTCTTCATCCACCACCGAAAGTCCTGAATGACCATAGCGCAATAAAATTCTTTGAGCTTCCCGAATCGTTGTTTCAGGACGAATAGTGCGTACTGGTGAGGACATCAGTTCCCTTGCTGTCAGAGGCTGGGGAATTTGTTCTTTGAGTTGGTTAATCAGCTGTTCTAAGATTACCGGAGGATTCACACCTCGTAGATTTACTGCCACTGCTTGGGAATGTCCACCACCACCTAGGGGTTGGAACAATTCATGTAAATTAGTACCATCGATTCGCGATCGCCCAATAATAGTTAATCGGGATAGCTGTTGCTTGTCTGATTCTGGGGGGGTGAACGAAATATGAGCTGGAATTTCCATTCTCCGCGTCCCCGCGTCTCCGCGTCCCCGCGTCGGTTTATTATTCCCCCCATACCTTTTTTCACTCACCTGTTCTGGGGAGACATCTTCTTTAATTTTACTCCACTCTGCCGCTAACAATAAAGCATCACATTCCGTCAACTCCACCAACCTAGACGCCAAACTGGATAACCCTGGCACATAGTTAGGAGTTTTGAGTAGTACCCAGGAAATAGTGCAGCCTAAGTGAGTAGTAGAGTGCAAATTGTCAATAGCTTCAGTAAATAATTGCTGTAACTGAGGAGATAGTCCCGGATCAACATATTCAGCAACTTGCCGTACATTAGCTCCCGCTGCCATCAACCAGGCTAAAGCCGCTGCATCTCGTGGTGTCGTTTGCTCAAAAGTTAGAGAACCAGTATCCACATGAATACCCAAGGCCATCACCGTCGCTTCCACCGTATTCAACTCGATGGCAGTTTGCTGCAATTGCTCAACAATCATAGTCGTTGTTGCTCCGACTACCTCAATCTGAGTAGAGGTAGCCGGAATATCTGTATCGACACCTAGGTGATGATCGTAGACCTCTATCGATTTTACTTGAGGTAAGTCTAACCATTCAGCAGCTTTACCTAAGCGATCGCGTTTTTGAGTATCCACCACCATCAAGGAGCGAATCTTGTCTGGGTTAACTGCACGCCTTTCAATTAGAGTATACTCATCCCGATGTAATGCCAAAAAATCCCGTACCGCTGGATGTGTACCACCAGTTAGCACCACCTTGGCTCCAGGCTTGAGGCGTGTCAGTCCCACCGCTGCACA
>JAAHGR010000100.1 GCA_010672425.1 Symploca sp. SIO2E6 | reverse complement strand
GAATCCCCCTCCCGTCCCCCTTTGAAAGGGGGAAGCCAGAGGATGCTACGCTTTTGGTTCCACGGGGGACTTTTACTGCCCCCCGATCTTCGGGGGGTTGGGGGGATAAAGGTGTACCACATAACAGCGAAAACTGCTGTAAGCGATCGCAGCGACACCGGTTATGAAAGAAAGAAACAGCCAGACGGTGCGTTACGCTTCGCTCTAAGCGTAGTGGCGTGACACAGCTAAAAATGTAGGTTGGGTGTAACGTTCGCGTAGCGTCTGGAGAAGGAGAAGTGAAACCCAACGCAACACAGTCCATTGTTGGGTTACGCTACCGCTTCACCCAACCTACTTATTCCACTAACGCACCCTACAAAATATACTGCATAGCTTCCGGTGCGTTACGCTATCGCTCTAAGCGAAGCATCCCGAAGGGTATACGCACCCTACAAAATCTTTATTAAGAGTCATCTTTAGATGACTTTAGCTATGAGCCTGGGATTTAAATCCCAGGCGGGATAACGGTTTCAGCCAAAGTTTACACCAATGAGCATAAAAGTATCAAAAAAATCCCTATTATTAGTGAATATACGTAATTAAGCAGTTGCTTGACTATATTGATATAAAATATGTCTATCATTAGGTAAGCCTTCCTCTCAACCTAACTGCGTATTTTGTGAACTCCATGAAATTTAATGCAGCCTTATCTTGGCTAGCAAGTAGCCTGATTCTCGGTTGTCCATTGCTGGTTTTTCCCGCTAGAGGACAAATAACACCGGATACGACTTTGGGTACCCTGGTTAATGGTGTGACTACAGGTTGCAATGCAGCTACCTGCACTATTACCGGCGGTGTCACTAGTGGAAATAATTTATTCCACAGTTTCTCCGAATTTTCCTTGCTGACAGGCAACCAAGCTGCTTTCAATAATGCGACTGCGATTGAAAACATTTTTGCCAGAGTAACGGGTACTTCAATTTCTAATATTGACGGCATTATTAGCGCTAATGGTACGAGCAACTTATTTCTGCTCAACCCTAACGGTATGATCTTTGGTTCTAATGCCCAACTGAATATCGGTGGCTCGTTTCTGGCTACTACTGCTAGTGAAGTAGTCTTTAGCGATGGAGTCTTTAGTGCTACTAATCCAGGAAACTCGGTACTCAGTATCAATGTCCCCCTAGGAGTTCAATTTGGCTCTGCACCAGGAAGCATTACCAATCGCTCTCAAGCTACAAGTAATGGTCAAACCGTTGGTTTAGCAGTACCATCAGGTAAAACTCTCACTCTGTTGGGGGGAGACTTGAATTTAGAAGGTGGCTATTTAACTGCACCACAAGGAACCATTGAACTGGGTAGTGTTGGTGATAATAGTTCTGTGAACCTGACCCTCAACGGCGATAATTTATCTTTAGATTACGCTGGAGTCCAGAACTTCCAAGATATCAATCTTTCTCAGCAAGCGATAGTTAGTACTAGTGGTGGCAGCGGCATTAATATCCAAGCTAGACAGCTACAGGTAACTCAAGGCTCCCAAATTGCTACTGATACTGACAGCGCCAATCCTGCCGGTAATTTGCAAGTAAACACTACTTCCCTCAGGATGGACAATGGTTTTATCACAGGGACAGCCACATTAGGTACTGCGGGTAACATCACCATCAGGATGGAAAACGCCATCTTGCGTAACAATAGTCAGATATCCACTACCGGTGGAGGAACTGGAGATGGAGGAAACATCACAATTACCGGGAAAAACCTTGATCCTGCTGACTTCCTGACGTTGTTAGAAAATAGCGATATCACCTCTAATGCCTTTCAGGGAAACGGAGGGAGGATCTCGATTAATGTCAGAGGATTGTTTACCTGTAGCGACTGCGATATTACCGCTGCTTCCGATTTAGGTATTGATGGTGAGGTGGAGTTAAACACACCGGAAACCGAAGAAAGCCTAGAAGTTTTCGAGCCTTCAGAAGATGTTGTGGATGCTCAAGATGTGGTGGCTCAAGCTTGCCAACCCAATCGGGGAGACACAGCAAGCAAGTTTATTATAGTCGGACGTGGAGGACTTCCTACGAATCCTAGCGACCTTTTGAGCAGTGACATTATAGCTGAGTTCGATATTCCTCCAGAAAATATCTCAGTTGAAGTAGAACAAGCAAAAGCCCAAGAAGAGCTTCCCCTTCCCGCCCAAGGTTGGTATGTTAATGAGGGAGGAGAAGTAATGTTCACCGCCGAAGTCCTCACTCACCCTCAAAAGCCTTTGTCCACTTCAGCCGATTGTCATGATAGTTAACAACCAATTAAGCTTAGACGTATTAATATTTCCTGCTGATATCGCTACTTACAGCGCTTTGCGCTGTAATAAAAGTACAGTAAAAAAAAGTCCCCGTGGAGGTCAAAGCGTAGCATCCTCTGGCTTCCCCGTGGAAGTCAAAGCGTAGCATCCTCTGGCTTCCCCCTTATTAAGGGGGACGGGAGGGGGATCCAAAGGGGGACGGGAGGGGGATCAAAAATGTACCGCATAGCAGAACAAACTGCTGTATAAGGCTTTTAAGAACAAAAAAGTGTAATGCCTGTGCGTCTAAGCTTATCAGCATTGGTGATGCTGTTGCCAGTGGGCAGTTTGTTTGTTCTCACTTCATTATTGAGCTTCTCAGTAGCAACAGCCCAGTCTTTTGAGCCTGTAGACTCTCCTCAATTGCCAATTGAGGAATTTCCGGCTGCGGAAGAGGAACTACTTCAGGTAGAGCCTGCAACTAAACCAAATTCTACCCTTCTCTCTGGAGATGAAGGCAGCTTTCGTGTTCGTGGATTTAGCTTTGAGGGCAACTTAACCGTTTTTACCGAAGAATACCTGCAAGAGCAATTAGCTGAATTTACGGGAGACAACATTACCTTTACCCAACTGCTTCAAGCTGCGGATTCGATTACTCAGCTATACTTAGATCAAGGGTATGATACTTCTGGAGCTTATCTTCCTGAACAAGAAGAACTAGGCAACTGTCAGGAAACGGAATGCGATGTGACAATTCAGATTGTCGAGGGTCGCTTAGAAGCGATTAACCTGATTGGTACGAAGCGCCTAGAGAATTATATACGCGATCGCTTGGGTGCAGATCAAGATACAACAGTAAATGTAGACCAATTACAAAATGCCCTGCAACTGCTGCGACGAGACCCTCTGATTGAAAACCTCTCAGCGGAACTATCCACTAGTCCTCGTCCTGGTTTCAGTATACTTACGGTAAACGTTACAGAAGCTTCCGCTTTTAACGGTAAATTAATCCTGGACAATAATCGTAACCCCAGCGTTGGCAGTTTTCGTCGTCAGGCACAGTTCACTTCTAACAATGTTCTAGGATTTGGGGATGTAGCTAGGTTAGTTTACGCTAATACTGACGGTAGCAATGAGGTGCAGTTGAACTATATCGTTCCTGTCAACTCCGATAATAGTACCCTGAGCGCTACCTATCGTTACGCCAGCAGTAATATTATTGAGGAACCTTTTGATGCCCTAGATATTGAAGTAGAATCTCATGAGTTTGATCTGAGTTTTCGACAGCCGATACTTCGCCAAACTACAGATAAGGTAACGCGAGACATGTTTGTGGGGGTATCCGCCAATCGCAGAGTCAGTGATAGCTCGTTATTAGGAGTCAATTTTCCCCTCTCTTTGGGAGCAGATGCCCAAGGCAGAACCCGCATTTCCGCCCTGCGTTTTTTCCAGGAATACACTCAACGTAGCCTCCAACAAGTGTTAGCTGCTCGTTCCCAGTTTAGCCTAGGTCTTGATGCCTTTGATGCTACCAACAATGTCAATGCTCCTGATGGAGAATTTTTTGTTTGGCGAGGTCAATTTTTGTGGTTGAGTCTGTTAAATCAATCCGACAGAGGACCGTTTCCTGGTTCCTCCCTCTTATTCCGTTCCGATATACAACTCACCCCTGACTCCCTGGTTTCTTTAGAACAGTTTAGTTATGGTGGTCAAAGCACTGTGCGCGGCTATCGTCAGGATGTGCTGCTTACCGATAATGGTGCTGTTTTCTCCTTAGAGTGGAGAATACCTGTATTCCAAACGGAGGATGCCAGAGGAGAGTTGCAGGTTGCCCCTTTTGTGGATGTTGGTGTTGGCTGGAACAACTCCAATCGCAGTAATCCTAGTCCTAATGCCTTGGTAGGTACTGGTTTAGGACTACAGTGGCAACAAGAATTATTCGATAGTCACGCTCTGAATATTCGCTTAGATTGGGGTATTCCTTTAGTAAATCTTGATTCTTTTGGGGACGATTCATGGCAAGAAAATGGCGTTTACTTATCCTTAGAGTACAGTTTTCCCTTTTGAGAACTGTCAAAGCTTTCCTTAAGAAACACCTCAAGAAACCGGGTTTCTTGGAAAAAGATACTCATTTGTCCTTATTCTCGCTAGAAACCCGGTTTCTCGGTAAGGGGGTTGGGCGGATTAAGAAACCGGGTTTCTTGGAAAAAAATACTCATTTGTCCTTATTCTCGCTAGAAACCCGGTTTCTCGGAATACCTTGTCGGATTCTACTATTCATCCTCTCAGCCTTATTTGGTTTCACTTCGGCTCTGAGTCTTCCTGCTTTATCAGCTTATCAAATAGCAGCAGAACAGCAAACCACTGCTCAAACTAGCGAGGCTTGGGGACTAGTAAGGAAAGCTCAGGAATTGTCTGAGGCTAGTAAGCTTGCCGAAGCAGAAGAAGAGTGGTTAAAAGCAGCTCAAAGCTTCCTTAAAGAATGTCAGCAAGAGAATATGCTCAAGAGCCTCATCAACAGAGCCGAAGCCTTACGTACTTTAGGTTTTGACCGAAGAGCATTCAACACCCTAATCACTGGACTTCAACTCCACAATCAAAGCTGTCAAGAAATCGAAAACTTAATCCAGGAGCAACCCGATTATCTAAGTCAATCAGATTTCCGAGACCAGGATAATTTAGCAGAGCAACTAGAAAACATTCTTCAAGACCAACCTTCCTCTACTGTAGCTCAAAGTTTACATAGTCTCGGAAAAGTTCTGCGGGAATTGGGAAATTTTCCTGAATCTATAAGGGTACTACAGAAGAGTCTACAATATGCCCAAACCCCCAACTCATCTCTAGATAAAAGTGCGATTTTACTGGATATTGGCAATACTCGAGTCTCTCAAGGCCAAGAGAAAATTAATCAGCAAGAAAGTGCCCAACAGCTGATTATAGAGTTAGCTGTATATGCCGAAAGCAAAAAGCGAACCATTGACAAGTTGCCAGATATCCTAACCAGCTTTGAAAGATGCGACGTAGATGACTCCTCCAAACAAAGGATTTGTAACTCGGTAATCGGCGGTGGCTACTATCAGTTAGCGCTAGATGCTTATCAGCAAGCTGA
Source organism: Symploca sp. SIO2E6 (assembly GCA_010672425.1). Classification (GTDB taxonomy): domain Bacteria; phylum Cyanobacteriota; class Cyanobacteriia; order Cyanobacteriales; family Coleofasciculaceae; genus Caldora. The sequence goes on along the minus strand of JAAHGR010000100.1, from coordinate 11,447 downwards.
AGAAACCGCTTCCGCAACAACTCAACTCAAAGCCACATTAAACCGACTTAGCCTGCTGCTAGATATCCGTACAACTTTAACTCAGGCAATTAACAAAGCCAACGAAATAGTATCACGAGAGCAAAGAGAATTCATATCAACCCGATTACCATGGGATAGCAGTATCAAGCCAGAGTTAGACACAGACATACAAAGGTTAACTTCCCAAATTGATCAAGAACTAGCTTATCAAATCAACCAACCAACTCTCCTATCTAAGTCAAATATTGATTTTTTGCTGAACTTTACCGAAATTATTACTAAAACCAGCGTTCCAACCACACCTTCTGGGAATTGGAGTTTCTTGCCACAGCTAGAACAAGTCTTGGACGAGAATAGTAAGTATTCACAGAAATCAAAATTGATAGCTCCGAGGTCTAGGGCATTTTTGCTAGGAAATCTAGGCAAAATCTATGAACAACAGCAAGCTTATGACCAAGGCAAGTATTATACTGAACGAGGTCTCAAACTTGCTGGTAAACAGGAAAAACCAGACCCTTACCTCACCTATATCCTGAGGTGGCAGCTAGGACGCATTTTGAAAGCCCAAGACAATCTGTTAGCAGCAAGAGTTAATTATGAAGCAGCATTCGACAATCTAGAGATTTTACGCAAAGATATAGCTGAAAATAGCAAAAACTTACAATTCGACTTCAAGGAAGAATTAGAACCAGTTTATCGAGACTTAGTAGGATTGCTGCTGCCAGAAAAGAGCAACGCTACGGGTGAGCGAAAAAAAGGGTGGGGCAACAAGAATGTTGTAGACGCGGGGACGCGGGGACGCGGGGACGCGGAGAGTAGACATCCCACCCAAAATTTTGTTCACCCCAACGCTACTACAGCTACAAAGTCGATGGCTAAACCTCAAGCAGCGACAGAAGACGATATCAAAAAAGCAATCAATGTAATCGAGTCTCTGCGATTAGCCGAATTAGAGAATTACTTCCAAGACCCTTGTTCTATCGAAGGACAAGCCAAAGTGGATATTGACCAGCTGATTGATGACAATGAACAAGCTTCAAAGTCAGCAATTATCTACCCAATTGTTTTAGATGAGCAGGAAAATATCCGCATTGTGGTGCTGCTAAAATTGCCAGGAGAACCAATCACTTATGAAAATAAAAAAGTACCCAAATCAGAATTCGACAACAATCTCGAAGAGCTCAAAAATATTATTTACGTCAACTCACGTAATATTGTCGGCAAGAAAGTAAGCTTGCAAAATAGAGTAGACGAACTAAACGAAGAAGAGGAAACTACAGAAGCAACTATTCAGCAACGACTGCAAAAATTATACGATTGGCTAATCAGAATTATTGACTTACGAGATTTTCAGAAAGGAACCTTAGTATTTGTTCCCGACAGCAAACTACGAAGTGTACCCTTAGCAGCATTATACGATGGTGAGCAATATCTCATCGAACAATACAGTATTGCCCTCGCACCAGGATTAAGACTCACTAACCCTCAACTTTTGCCCAGAGAGAATGCCAAAGTTTTATTAGGTGGCAATGAGATAGAATTCCAAGCAGTAGCGAGAGAGTTAACAGCCATTGAAGAGGCATTCCCTAACAATTTACCCCTTCGGAATGCACAGCTCACCAAAGATAATCTCGAAACAGAATTGCAATCCTCTTTTGATATAGTTCACTTAGCCACTCATAGTCAATTTAGCCCTGACTTAGCCAACACCAGAATAGAACTCTGGGAACAAGACGCTATTACATTTGAGGAGTTTGAGGATTTACTCCAAGCAAGAAACTTAGACCCCATCAAATTACTAGTACTGAGTAGCTGTGAAACCTCAGCTGGAAACGACAGAGCAGTCCTTGGCTTAGCAGGAGTTGCGGTAAGGACAGGAGCCAGTAGTACTGTTGCCACCTTATGGCCTGTAGAAGATGAAACCGCTGCTGAAGTAATGATTAAATTTTATCAGGAGCTGGCTAATAAACCAGATTCGACTCTAGCAGAAGCACTGCGGCAGGCTCAACTCAAGATGTTGACAACAGAAATCCAGTATGAATCTCAAAACAATGAGCGAATCAAAGCAGATCATCCTTTCTTCTGGGCAGGTTATGTTGTAGTAGGCAACTGGCTGTAGATTTTCGGGTTAGCATCAACATATCAGAACAATATCAGCCGTTGGAGCATTAGATTATATCAAGGAAAGGATAATCACTTACAATAAAAACTTCTCCGCGTCTCCGCGTCTCCGTGTCTGGAGCGTCAGCTTTAACTATAAGTATTCAACCGAACTTGATATTAGATGGGGATAAAAGGTAGGCAAATCCCATATATCTCAATAATTGTACTGACAAATTAGCCATTTTTGCCTACCAAAACTTTAGCTTGGAGAGTTGCAGGAGCAACCGCTTGCAATTCTCCATGGTTGATTGTCCAACAACAGTCAGCGATCGGCAATAAATCACCAGCATCGTGAGTTACAATAAGTAGAGTCCAATGGGCCTTAAGTTTCTTGAGGAGATTGACCAACTGTCGTCGCATCGACCAATCTAGCCCTGCCGTTGGCTCATCCAACATCAGTACCACCGGTTGGCGAATCAGCTGCACTGCTAGAGCAAGGCGTCGCTGTTGTCCACCACTCAAAGCATGGGGAGCAGTTTGCAGGGATAAATCCGCTAGTCCCACTTCCCCAAGAGCCTCATAAACCTTCTGGGAACCCAACTCTGGATGACCTAGTCGCAATTCTTCTAGAATCGTACCACCGCAGAAATGCCGTTCGGGAAACTGAAACACTAATCCACAAAGTTGCTGCAAATGTTCCGGAGTGAGTTCTTGCTCCCGCCAGAAAAGGCTACCGGAGGTTGGCTGTGCTAGTCCTGCCAAGATTTCCAATAAAGTGGTTTTACCGGAACCACTAGGACCGATTACCAGTCCTAGCTGTTGCGGCGCAAGTTGTAGATTCAGTGGTTTTAAGATGGGGGTAGGAGTAGCAGGAGGGTGGTAAGTTAGGTCTTTGATGTACAACATTTGGGAATTGGGAATTGGGAATTGGGAATTGGGAATTGGGAATTGAGAATTGGGAATTGGGAATTGGGAATTGGGAATTGGGAATTGGGAATTGAGAATTGGGAATTGGGTATTGGGAATTGGGTATTGGGTATTGGGTATTGGGTATTGGGAATTGGGTATTGGGAATTGGGTATTGGGTATTGGGTATTGGGTATTGGGTATTGGGTATTGGGTATTGGGTATTGGGAATTGGGTATTGCAGCCTTCTGCCTTGCAGCCTCGGAGCCTCCTGCCTCGGAGCCTCCTGCCTCGGAGCCTCCTGCCTTGCAGCCTCCTGCCTCGGAGCCTCCTGCCTCGGAGCCTCCTGCCTCGGAGCCTCCTGCCTCGGAGCCTTCTGCCTTGGAACCTCTACTCAACTGTAACGTCAAACTTCAAGTTAAGCCTAATTTTGTGAGGAGGACAATGATGACTTGGTTACCTAAGCCAAAACGGACAGTAAAAGCCTTTGCCAGTGCTGTAGCAGTAGTAATCGGTTTGTGGGTGACACCTACTCTAGCCGGAGATCCCTTCCGTCCAGAAAATCCTCACACTATTGATGAGCAAACGGAAGCTGCTTTTAAGTCTATCTTTGAAGAGGGAAATTACACCCAAGCTGAGAAGTACCTAAATCAAGCGGAAGAGGCCAAAGTTGATGAACCATTGGTTTATGCCATGCTAGCTTCTTTAGCTTACATTGATAAAGATTGGAATGCCTTAAAGAAGTACGCTTCTAAAACTAGGGAGACAGCAGAGCAGTTGATTAGCACTGACCCTTTACGCGGTAATCTCTATACAGGAGTAGGTCATTTTTTAGAAGGTTCTTACAATTTTAAACAAGAAGGACCCGTCAGAGCCTTAAGTAAATTGCAAAAAGTCCTCCAATACGTAGACAAAGCCAAAGAAATTGACCCCGACGACCCAGAGTTAAATTTGCTTACCGGTTACATGGACTTGATGTTAGCAGTTAATGTACCCTTTGCCGACCCTGCCAATGCAGTTGAAAAGTTAAAAACCTATGGTAATCCCAAATACATTGCTTATCGTGGTATTGCTATTGGTTATCGGGATCTCAAAGAGTACGATAAGGCCATGGATTTTGTAGAGCGTGCCTTGGCTTTGACTCCCAACAATCCCGATTTGTTCTATCTCAAAGCACAAATCCTGAGGAATCAAGGAAAAGAACAGGAAAGTTTAACTTTCTTTGAGCAAGCTTTGGATAAAAGAGCACAATTGCCCCAACGATATGCGGCTCAAATTGCCTACGAACATTGTAGGACTGAAAATAGTCTGGAAAATGGCAATCGAGATTGTCGGACAGAATCAGGCTTGTAAAGTGTTAGGTGTTAGGTGTTAGGTGTTAGGTGGGAAGAAAGCTTGTTCTCAAGGTGAAGCCGAAGTCTAGACATTAGCAGCTTCCATCGCTTGCCCTGCTGCGATTGCTCTATCAATCTCAGTCTGATGCATGGCATAAAAACCCAGTGCATCGCTAATCTGAGTTGCGTTTAACCCATACTCTTCCCCAAGCTGCTCAGGAGAAAGTCCCCATTGATTAGCTGCGATCGCAATTGTCTGTACTCTAATTCTAGTTCCACAGTACTTTTTCAATCTGGAGTGATTCAGGTATAATCTATATCGCTTTGTTAATTAACTATTCTCCCTTAATATGGCTCGCTTAAAGATTGTTAACAAATTTGATAGCAGTTTTGTCCTAGAGGCAACAGCCCGAAGCACGTTATTTAGCCTGTTAACCAGTGAAAGCTTCCTGAACCAAGTAACTGAACAGATCAAATGGCAACAAGCTGAGTTTACAGAATTACTTTTTCAGCCGGTTCCTTATACTACAGCAACTCCGAAGGGAATGCCATCGGAGTTGGAAAAGTATCACGAGTCTGAGAATTATGTGATCATTAACGTGCCACCTAACTTTATGTTTAAGGCCAAAATCTTCAATCCTAGCCGCCTCTGTGCTATTTATCGCAAAATTGCCTAAAAGTTTTTAAACTGATGACCACCCAAACCGAAACACCTTCTCTTCATGAGCTAGATTATCTACCCTATCTAGATGATACGGGGAATTTACCTGAACAATTGCAACAAAAAATTGGTATCTACGCCATTTTTGATCAGAGTGAAAAGCTACAATTTGTCGGCTATTCCCGGGATATTTATCTGAGCCTGAAGCAACATTTAGTACGCCGACCCCAAGCTTGTTACTGGCTCAAAGTACAAACCATTACCAAACCCAATCGTACCCAATTAGAGAACACCAAAAATGCTTGGCTTGAGGAAAACGGTACGACTCCTCCAGGGAATGGTTCAGAGGAAGCTGTCTGGAATCAGCCGATTGATGCTAAACCAGCAATGACAGAGGAAGAGCAGGTTAGTTATGAAAAAAGCGATGAATTGATGAAAACTAAGCTGTTGAAAAAAATTGCACGGCGAGTAGAAGCACAAATTTTAGAAGAGTTACAATCCCGTGGTGTTCAAACAGAAATCCGCTTCAATCCTAAACTGAAAGAAAAAGGTTTACTGGATTTAAAGTAATTGGGTGAATTAACCAAAGCTATACCTGATCAGGTATAGCTCTGGTTTGGTAACTTCACGAATGAGAGAATTATATATGTTGCTCTACACACAAAATTATGCCATACTAATGTATGGAAATTAGAAATATTCGCCATAAAGGCTTGAAAAGCCTTGTTGAAAAGAACGTTGCTAAAGGTCTTCCAGCAAATTATCTTGATAAGATAAGGGATATTTTGGCTTATCTGCTCGATATTGAAGATATTGAAGAAGTTTTCCTACTCCGAAAGTACAAGCCGCATCTCTTAAGTGGTGACAGGGCAGGAACCTACAGTTTACACGTCAGCGCTAACTGGAGGATCACCTTCAGGCATGATGCAAATACAAATGAACTCTATGACGTAGATTATGAAGATTATCACTGATATAAGGAGCAATGACCAATGGGGATTAAGATAGGTATGGAGCCAGTACATCCAGGCGGCTTTATCAAACGTTCAATTTTACCCGATAATTTGAGTGTGACTGATGCTGCCAAAGTTCTGGGTGTAGGACAACCTGCTCTTTCCAGCCTTTTGAACGAAAAATCATCCCTGTCTTCTGAAATGGCACTACGCATCGAAAAAGCTTTTGATGTTAAGATGGATACGTTATTGAAGATGCAGGCACGCTACGATGCCTACCAGATGCGCCAGCGTGAGCATGAAATTAACGTTATGCCTTATTAGTGGGAGCAAAAACCGCATCAATTAGCTTGAAAGCAGCTTTCGAGAATTGGTATCAAATGCGAGGAGAATTGGTAGCAAATGCGAGCAAGATGCTCGCACTACTCGCATGAAACGGGGAGTAGGAAGCAGGGAATGGGGAATAGAGAGTAGGGAGACAAGGGAGACAAGGGAGACAAGGAAGACAAGGAAGACAAGGAGATATTTACACTCACCAATTCCCAATTCCCAATTCCCAATTCCCAATTAGTCATTAGGACTAATAATATATTCAGAAGAGTACTCTTCGACTTGTCCAGAAATAACCAAGGCTTGATAAATCATAGCAGCTACTTCTGCACGAGTAGCAGGTTGGTTAGGATTGAGGGATTCTGGTTGAGGATGGTTGACAACTAAACCGGATTGGGTTGCAGTGGCGATTTTCTCTCTTGCCCATTGAGGTATATCCTCCTGATCCTCGTAGATAGCTAAGATTTCGTCTAGTTTGTCTGGTGGAGTAGCATCCAAACCACTAATGAGAGCAACTAAAACTTGTGCCCGAGGAACCTGCTCATCAGGGCGGAAGACTTCTCCTGGATACCCTTTCATAAATCCAGTTTTAACAGCTTTATCGATCGCGGGATTTGCCCAGTAATCAGCCGGTGTATCCTCAAAAGCGATCGCGTCCTTGGTATCGGCTTTATCGAATACCTTTTGGATGATAGCAGCTAATTGTGCTCTTGTCACCGGTTCATTAGGCTTAAAACTCTTATCTGGGAAGCCTTGGATAATTTGTCGCCCAGAAAGAACAATAATAAAATGATTAGCCCAGTTATCTTTGGGAACATCAGAGAATTTAATCGGTTCTCCTGCTGGGGTAGGACTAGCAGTAGGGGATGTTGTCGGGGTGGGACTGGCAGTAGGAGATGTTGTCGGGGTTGGACTAGCGGTAGGGGATATTGCCGGAGTTGGACTAGCGGTAGGGGATATTGTCTGAGGACTAGCAGTAGGAGATGTTGCCGGAGTTGGACTAGCAGTAGGAGATATTGTCGGAGCGATCGCTTCAGGAGATGCAGTTTCCTCTTCGCTTTCCGGTTTAGACTCTTCTAAAGTTCTATCCGAAGTTCTTTTAGATGATCCTGAGAGCCTACTATCTAAGAGTTTACTATCTGAGAGCTCATTATCTGAGAGCTCACTATCTGAGAATTCACTATCACTATCCAAACCAGCAATTCCTTGAGGCAATAGTGAGAGTTCACCATCACTATCCAAACTAGGAATTGCTGGAGTTGCTCCTATTTGCTCTCCAGGATCAGTGGTTACAGAAGCTGGCTTCGGTAAATTTAGGGTAAACAGGGAGTCTTTTAAGCTTAAGTTGAATCCCCCATTCCTTCTACCTAGTACCCAGAAGAAAATGAAGGCGATTGTGGTGAAAGCAACAATAATCCCAATCCACTCATCCCAGTTCAAGATTCCTCTGTGAGATGATGGTGGTTCAGGAGGTGATGGTGGTTCAGGAGGAGGTGATGGCGGTTCAGGAGGTGATGGTGGTTCAGTTGGAGGTGATGGCGGTTCAGTTGGAAGTGATGGTGGTTCAGTTGGAAGTGATGGTGGTTCAGTTGGAGGTGATGGTGGCTCGTTAGGAGAAGATGGTGGTTCGGGAGAAGATGAGTTTGACATGGCAAGTGATGGCTGATCGGCAGCATCCAAATTAAACCATAGGAAAGGTTATTTGTGGTAATTTTTTGATGTATAGCAACCGCCACAACGGTTAGGACACTAAGTTTAGCTCGAAATAATAAACGATGTTAATCTGATGACTGTTTCATGATGACAGATTCTCAATTCGACCTTCGACCTTCAATTAATTGCCTCATTAACTGGAAAACGGTCAAGTAACTGGATGGCACGAATCGCATTGCGCTGCAAAGCTTCTGAGACTCCAGGCACATGAGGAATCTGAGATAAGATATCCACTGTGCGCCGCAAAATCCGCACAATGTTCCCCTCATCCAAATTCGTGTTATCGCATAAATTACTCCATTCCACTCCTAAAGCCCACTCCTCCACCAAACCGATGAGCTCATACTCTAACCACACTGGTAAGGCTACACGATTTTTATACTGCAATTTAAACAACTCTCGCCGCATGGGCTTCAAACCATCTAAAGCCTCAATTACGGCACTTGCTGGCTGGTGGTTGGTAAAACTGCCGGAACGAAGAGTCTCCGTTACCAAAGCTGACATCGCAGCTCCGAGATGGTGGGGAGCCAATTCCTCTAATTTACCTGACATTAAAACTAAGCCCAACCACAATTCATTTTCACCTCGAATAGCAGCAGTTGCTTGTCCTTGAGGTGTTGGCTTGACCTCATCCAAGCAATCAAATGACCTTAAAATTTCTATCAGGTTGAGAAATTCTTGCCAGTGGTGAGCTTGTTGTTCTCGAAATGCTGTTTGCCGCTGGTTGATTTCGGTTTGCAATGCTAACCGACGGTTATGGCGCTTCAGTAGTTTGGTAGGATTACCCCACTGTTGCAGGGGATGCTCATCTAGTTGGGTTTTAACTGCTGTCACTACTCGCGCTTGAGCAATGACTTCTGGGGTGACTGTGGTTTCCGCATTAGAAGGAATTAAAGTACTCAAGGCTTCCGTTTCCTCAGTACCCCGTTGAACTTCCCCTGGCTTCAGTTTGAGGGAGTCTGGCGGTTGTAGAGTGCCGATATCGATAACTGGGAGATAGTTTGCTTGTCCTTGCTCATACCCCACGAAACCAGGGAAACCAACCACATCCCCTGTTGTTGCCACATACCAGCGGTTCGTTGCACTTAAGCATACTAGATAAGGAGATTGACCTTGACCTTTTTCCTTGCTGACTAGTACTGCGGGAATTGGAGCAGATACTTTGACTTGCTTCCCCTTGAGATAGAGAATGGTTCCAACTTCTATTCCTAATAAGACTTGACTAATGTTCCTGAGGTGCTCTTCTTCCGCTTGCTTTTGCAAAGTTTTCAATAATCGGCGTTCTTCCCGAAGACGTTCAGCCAGTTTTTCGTAGCTGGCAAAATCTGCTACATTCATTGGTGCTAGCTGAATATCAATTTTTGTCAGCTCTGTAGTCAGCTCGGTAATTTCCTGTTGCAGAGGTTTGAGGTACAATGTTGCTCTATATTGGGCAAAGCTGCGCTCTACCAAATCCTTGGCTTCAGTAAGGCTATGGGTTTGTAGTAAATTCAGTACCATGCCATAGGTGGGAGTAAACTGGCTCACCAAAGGATCAGCACCACTAGTTGCTAGGTAAGCTGCTTCTTTTGCCCCTTCAAAAGGTGTCTGTAAAGTTACCACATAGCCGGTAGTATCCATCCCCCGACGTCCGGCTCTACCAGACATTTGCAAAAATTCAGAAGGTTTCAGGAGCCGATGTCCATCATCGGTGCGCTTAGAAAGGGTGGAAATTATCGTAGTGCGAGCAGGCATATTAATTCCCGCTGCCAAAGTCTCCGTAGCAAACACTACCTTCACCAATCCTGCTGCAAATAATTCTTCCACCAAACCCTTCCAAGCTGGTAAAATTCCAGCATGATGGGCAGCAATACCATGGTAGAGGGGTTCGATTTGTCCAGCACGACCCGCCTCGGGATAGCGACTCAAAAAATCATCGACTCGTGCTTTCAGTTGAGCCGCTTCCTGTGGATTTACCAAGGACAAATAACTCACTTCTTCTACCGCCTGATCACAACCCCGACGGCTGAAGATGAAGTAAATAGCTGGTAACATATCCCTTTGCTGTAGCTGCATCAGGACAGAGGTAACACTAGGGCTTTCGGGACGTACTACCCTACCCTTGCCTTTTGGTCGTTTGAGCTTGAGGCGGGGGTTAAGCTTATTGCTGTGTTGATCTAGCAGGGGAAAAATTCCCTTGGGGTTACCAAAACTAAACTCTAGAGGAACTGGCCGAAAATCTGAATAAATCAACTCGGTGGAAGCATGAACCAGACTCATCCAATCCGTTAGCTGATCACTATTAGCGATCGTAGCAGAAAGGGCAACTAATTGGATATTGGCCGGACAATAGATAATCGACTCTTCCCAAACTGTGCCCCGCTGGCGATCATTCATGTAGTGACATTCATCTAGTACTACCGCCTCAACCCCTTCCAAGGAAGTACCGACTTCTCCAATCGGTGTGCCATAGAGCATATTTCGGAAAATTTCCGTAGTCATCACCAAGATAGGAGCATCTCGGTTAATGGAATTATCCCCAGTGAGCAAGCCAACTTGCTCCTCACCAAACTGCTGGCGAAAATCCCGCAGCTTTTGGTTAGAGAGAGCCTTTAAGGGAGTCGTGTAGAAAATTCGACCACCTTGCGCTAAGGCACGGTAAATGGTATATTCACCAATCAAGGTCTTACCGGAACCAGTGGGGGCACAAACCACTACCGATTTACCAGCATTAAGAGCCGCGATCGCTTCTTGCTGAAATTGATCGAGTTCAAAGGGGAATAGAGTTTTCAGGTCAAGTTCTAGAGAATTGTTGGGAGAGTTCACGCAAAGTACTTTTCTTGTTTTGTTCTTCTAGTTTAATCAACAGGGTTCAGTCCCTAACTTAGCAGTTATTAGCAAAAGAGTAAAAGGAGGACCAAGGGAGACGCGGGGACGCGGGGACGCGGGGACGCGGAGATGGGAGAGCTGAGGGAGCTGGGGGAGCTAGGGGAGAAGAATTGGGGCTTATCCGAGCAGTATTGGAACCAGGGAGACACAGATTCTCCTTGTTTTTGGTTAAACAGTTGTGTTGCTAATGTTGCTAAAATTGTCAGCGAGGGAAATACCTAACACCTAACACCTAACACCTACCACTTAAAATTTGAGCAGCAGTTAGTTCTAAATTGCTCAATATGGAAGAAGCGATCGCCTCCTGGTGCTTTATAGACTGTCTCCTTGTATAATCCTCCTACCCACTCTAATACCGTTACCTGTTGCAACAAAGGGTCAACAATCCAATATTCGGCAATTCCCCTGGCTGCGTACTCGGTTCGTTTATAATAAACTACCAGCCCTTACTTCGTTGAAGGGCTGGTTTTTGCATCCAACCCAGTAAGTCCTGATTTTTGGCGCTTCTTCTGCCCTAGTTGCTTCTGACTTCCAGCAAACTTACGTTTACTGGTATCA
>JAAHGR010000010.1 GCA_010672425.1 Symploca sp. SIO2E6 | reverse complement strand
CATGTTGGTTGAGGGCGCATGTTGGTTGAGGGCGCATGTTGGTTGAGGGCGCATGTTGGTTGAGGGCGCATGTTGGTTGGGGGCGCATGTTGGTTGGGGGCGCATGTTGGTTGAGGGCGCATGTTGGTTGGGGGCGCATGTTGGTTGAGGGCGCATGTTGGTTGGGGGCGCATGTTGGTTGGGGGCGCATGTTGGTTGAGGGCGCACGTCGGTGCGCCCCTACAGAGTTTAAATGAGAATCAAGTCATACTCTTCCGTCGTTGGTTGCAATTACCCTTATTTTAAGGACTTACGCCAAGGATTTAGGGGCATTTAACTCTTGTACGTGATCTAGGCGATCGCTTTTTCCTTAGAATCTCTTATTTATGATGAAAATGGAGTTGACTTGGCTGTTGATTTTTGATATCATCGTATAGTGGTGAAATATGCGCACATATAATATGGTAGTCTAAAGAAAACCATTTACCAAAGTAGAAATTGCTAGCGTGTATTAGAAATCATACAAATCATACAAATCCGGATTAGTTATCCCCTTGGTATGAAACGCGAGCAAGATGCTCGCACTACATCGTGTATTCTACAATAGATACCGCTAGGGAAATATTTCGGTTCTGAGGATAAATTGCCGCAAGCCTCATGTAGGGGCGGGTTCACCCGAAATTAAGGCAAATAAACGATAATTGAGCTAAACCCGCCCCACCGGCATCACCGGGGCGGGTTTATCAGATTGACTTGTTAATGGGCTTGACGGATTGGTGAACCCGCCCCTACGGTATCATGAAGCCTGATGTAAGGGCGGGTTAACCTGAAATTAAGGCAAATAAACGATAATTGAGCCAAACCCGCCCCACCGGCATCACCGGGGCGGGTTTATCAGATTGACTTGTTAATGGGCTTGACGGATTGGTGAACCCGCCCCTACGGCAATATTGTTTTTGGACTGAAGTCCAACTACTGTTTATTACTCATTACTCATTACTCATTACTCATTACTCGTTACTTATTACTCGTTACTTATTACTCGTTACTTATTTTCCCAAGCCCTAATTAATCCGCCAATGCCTGAGCAATCTCGGTACCGAGTCGGCTTAAAGTTTTATCTCGCACAAAATCAGCTGCTGAGCGTGCGGATTCGGCAAGAATGGTATCTGTATTGGGGGTAAGCTTCAAGGCTCCGCCGAGATAACCTAGGGCTTTGCAATAATAATCCGATAGGTTAGTCGCAGCTAACCGCTTCACTACCAGGTAATCACCCCGATGAAATGCGGCAAGCGCTTCACGGTGTAAATCGGTTTCCGGTTCCCCCAAGGTTGCCAAAATAGCGCTAATTGCTTTATTGACACGCTCTAGGTTAATTTCAGTATTAATCGTTGTGGTCATGGTATTTGTGAATTGGGAATTGGGAATTGGGAATTGGGAATTGGGAATTGGGAATTGGGAATTGGGAATTGGGAATTGGGAATTGGGAATTGGCAACTTCGGAAGAAACCACTTTGATTAAGCTAAAAGGCATTTAACCAGTTAGTAGCAATCTCCGTGTCCCCGCGTCCCCGCGTCTAGAGCGTCGTTATTAACCTGTTATTTAAATGCAGCCACAGCTCACGGTTTGGTTTTTACGCTTACTGGTCCATTTACCAGGGTTTGACAGGCTAATCTATAAGTATCAGGCTTTTTCTTTAGTTTCCGCTGTTCTACCTCAGTTAGAGGTGACAGGTTTTCCATACCTGCGACAATCTCAACTATACAAGTACCACATTGACCATAGCCTCCGCAATTCATCAACTTTCCCTTGAAGGTGTAGAGATCAATACTGTTTTGCAGAGCCTTCTCTCTTAAGTTGGCTCCACTGGCGACAACTACTTCCTGCTCTTCTTTAACAAATTGGATAGTCATAAAATTTTCCGCTGAGGTACTTGGTGTTAATCTCTTTTATTAAGCAATATTAAATTATTATGCTCTTTCAGGGAATGGGGAATTGGGAATTGGGAATTGGGAATTGGGAATTGGGAATTGGGAATTGGGAATTGGGAATTGGGAATTGGGGAAAAGTCTACTTTCCGCCTCCTGCCTCCTGCCTTGCAGCCCTCTGCCTTGCAGCCCTCTGCCTCCTGCCTCGGAGCCTCCTGCCTCCTGCCTCCTCAATAAGTCCAATCAAACAGCTTGCTATCTGGCAGATTACTAATTGACCGTTGCAGATTGGCGAGACCGATATTGTAGTTGAGAATTGCGGAGACTAGGTTGTTCCTGGCACGGGTTAACTCGGTTTGTTGGTTGATTACCTCTAGCTGGGTTCCCACTCCTGCTCCTACCCGCAATTCTGCTAACCGGAGGCTTTCTTCTGCCTGTTTGACGGCTAAAGTTGCTGTCTGAATGTTCTGCTCGTTAGCTTTTAAATCAAAAAAGGCTTGTTCTACTTGAAGGCGTATACTGTTGCGGGTATCAGCGAAATTGGTATCAGCGATCGCAATGTCGTTTTCTGCTTGTCTGGCTCTGGCTCTAGCAGAGCCACCATCGAAAAAGTTCCAAATGAACCGGGCACCTAGAGTAAAACCGTCTGCTGGCCCAACAGTATCATCGAACACGTCTAGTATATCGTAAGTGGCGAACACATTGACTTGGGGTCTGATATCTGCCAGGGCAATGAGCCGGTCTTGCTCGGCAATATCCCGCTCTGTTAGCCGTTGTTGTAACTCGGCTCGGTTTTTGAAAGCGAGGACAATGCTCTCATCAATCGAGAGTCCCCATTGTCCGGCAACGGTAATGGGATCGGCTGCGGAAACTTCTGTATCCTGAGCCAAGCTTAATAAACTGACAATCTGGCGTCGAGCCAATCGTTGAGAACTCCTCGCATTAGTCAAATCTTGACGGAAAGTTGCTAGCTGCACCTGCTGTTGCAAGACATCAAATTTGGTGCCTAAGCCCGCTTGCTCTCGCAACTGGGCATTCCGGAGTACTTGCTCTGCATTAGTTACTGCTGCTTGGTTGATAATTACTTGGGCATCGGCTAGTTGCAGTTGGTAGTAAGCTTGGCTCACATCTAGTCGCAGTTGTTCAGAGATACGCTCTAAATCTAGCTGTCGGAAGCGAATTCCTTCTTCTGCTCTACGAATGGTTGCTGAGCGTTGTCCTGAGGTGAATATATTATAACTCAAGGTTAGGGAAGGATTTAAGACTGTTGAGGATGTATCCTGGGTAGTCCCTGTCAAACGATTCTGTATTTCTGTTTGTATAGAATCTGTGCGAGTTATATCTGTCGTGAAACTAGCAGTAGGAAGTTCTGCGGCTAAAGCTTGTTGTAGCACAAACTCGGATGTTTCTAATTCCAGCCTTGCTACCTGAAACTGCCGGTTATTGTTCCGTGCCATTTCTAGCGCTTGTGCTAAGGTAATTGCTTGGGTATTTTCAATCTGGACTTCGTCTGGTTTAGTCGGAAACAACAATGGATTAGCACTAGGGTTGAGAAATTCTAGGGATGGGACTCCCTCGACTGGTTGGTCTGTTTTTGTGGTAATTTGTGATTCAGGAGGTTGAACCGGTTGCTCCTTGGGCGGTATTGCCGCTCCTCCCAGACTAAATTCGCCGCTATACACAGGCTGATTATTACCCATATCAGCCAACTCCGCTTCTGTCAAGGACTCTATAAACATACCATTTGATATTTTCAGAAGCCGATTTCGTCTCTGACTCTCCTGAGTAGCTGGACTTGTTGGTGAAGCTGATGGATTTGAGGAAACAGGTTCCACATAGTTCAAGGAGATGATTGCTCCCACACCTATAACCAGGAAATAACGAAGAGTTAGCATAACTATATTTAGTCGAGAGTCCCAATGAACTGCTTCATCGTGCTATAACCACAATACCCTTGACATTATAACCACCTAACCACAAACTCCACACCTCAATACTGCTTGGTTAAGGGAAGATGGGGGGATAGGGAGGGAAAGTAGACAAGGGGGACAAGGAGGGAAAGTAGACAAGGGAGATTTTTCACGAAAAACTGGGATTTATAATGAGTAAATTGAGAATTAGTTTTTTCCCAATTCCCAATTCCCAATTCCCAATTCCCAATTCCCAATTCCCAATTCCCAATTCTCCAATTCCCAATTCCCAATTCCCAATTCCCAATTCCCCATTCTCAAAACCCATAGTTTATGCTAAAGTAAATGCCATCGTCCTGAATGTTGGTGGAGCGATCACTTAAATCTACCAAGGGTATGGTAAAATCGATGCGCATGGTTAAGTCTTCGATGGGGGAGTAGATAATGCCTGTGCCTAAACCAGCTAAGACATGTTCATTGGCTATTTGATCGGGATTACTGGGGTTATTCCAGACTGTACCCAAATCGAAAAAGGGAGCAATTTGTAATAAAGAGATTCCTGGTTGGGCTTGGATGAGGGTGATACGGTCTTCTACCGATAGCCGCCAACCATTATCCCCGGAGCGGGCTCCTTGGCGATAGCCTCGTAGGGTTTGACCTCCACCAATTGTAAAACGTTGGGCTCCTAAGAGACTATCGGGAGAGAGTTGGATATTCCCTTGGACGATTAGCAGTTGTTGTGGGGTTAACTGATGGATGCGTTGTATTTGACCATTCCAATTGAAAAAGCGACCATCGGGGATTGGGTCAGGGTTGATAGTCGCATCTAATAAGTCTACACCAAAATTGAATTGGGAGCGTAACACCCAGGCTCCTAGTCTATCCCGGCGTAGGTAATCTTGACCAAAACTCAAAACTGTGGTACGAGTTGTACCGTCGGCTTCTGCACCGCTGCCGAAGGCTGTACCAACGTTATCGAAGAGGAAGGTTTGTCCGTCCCGGTGATTTAAACCGACGGAGAGGGCAAATTCTTCAGTGAAACTGCGCTTGATTGGTTGCCTTACTGAGATTTCGTAGGTTTCTGATTCTCCTTCGATGCCTAATTCGTCGAAGGGGGATTGGGTGACTTCGTTGCGATCTATAGTGGTTCGTAATTGTATTGTACCATCAAGGGCATTGAAGGGGATGAGGTAGTTAAAATCGAAGATGGTGGAGCCGCCGGTGAAGGAACGAGTACCGGTGGCGGTGAAGACATCCCCCACACCGATTAGGTTGCGATAGCCACCACTAAGACCAAAACGTTCCGATCCTACACTAGCAGCAGAGTAGTTATCGATAAAGGCGGAACCAAACCAGGGGGATGCTTCTTCTACATTGAGGCGGAGGATACTTTCCCCGGTGTCTTCTGCTGGCTCTAAGTCTACTTCAAGATCTTCGATTAGGGGATTAATTTGTAAGAGGCGCAGTTGGTCTTCTAGTTGATTAACATTGAGGGGAGTGTGGATACCCCGGTTGAGGCGGGAGGTAAAGTAATTGGTACGAAAGCGCTGTTGTCCGGTAATCTCGATCTCAGTAATTGTCCCTTCAATGACTTCGATGGTGGCTACTCCATCGGTGATAGTTTGTTCCTTGAGTAGGGCGCGGGAGTTGATATAACCTTGCTCTAGGTACAGTTGGGTAATAGCATCGGCAACTCCCCGGAGTTGGTTGAG
The DNA here is from genome assembly GCA_010672425.1 of Symploca sp. SIO2E6. Lineage (GTDB taxonomy): Bacteria > Cyanobacteriota > Cyanobacteriia > Cyanobacteriales > Coleofasciculaceae > Caldora. The sequence goes on along the minus strand of JAAHGR010000010.1, from coordinate 35,458 downwards.
GGTGACGTTTTGTCCCGTTAGGGGTTCGATGAGGGGAGCAAAGTCTGCTGGGGTGAAGACGGTGCTGCCTTCGACATTAATTCTTTCGATGGGGAAGCTGGTACTATCGGGAAGTTCAGGTGGAGTGCTTTCTTCCGGTTGAGGGAAGAGGGGTTCTTCGTCAGGAGGGGGAGTGATGGGTTCTATGGGTTGGAGGAAGTCTTGGTTAGGGTTGGTAGGGTCAGTACGTTCTTGGGGGGATTGGCTGATAAGATTAAGCTTGGTAGGATAGTTATGCTTTGGTGACAATAAGGCAGTCCCCATCAAAGAGTTTTCACCACTGTCAATAAAAGTCAATCTCCCCGCGTCCCCGCGTCTCCGCGTCTCCGCGTCTCCTGTTGTCGCTAGGGTAGGAGTAATTAATCCCAATAGTAGTAGGGTATTGCTTAAAATAGCTATTTGTTGAATTTTCATATTTCTCCTCACATTTTTACTGTACGGGTGTATTGTATACGCCCTATTTGCAACAGAATCACAATATACCGTAGGGACGGGTTCACCAACCATTTTTGGGTATCCACAAGCCAATTAGCTAAACCCGCCCCGGTGACAGGAGCAGTTTATCAGAAGCTGGAATTGATGTAAGGCGAGCGATCGCTTTTTTGCTTCATTACTTTGTGTCCTTTGTGTCTTTGTGGTTATTTCCTTTAACGTCGGTTGAGGCGCAAGATTGAGGGCGCACGTCGGTTGAGGCGCAAGATTGAGGGCGCACGTCGGTTGAGGCGCAAGATTGAGGGCGCACGTCGGTTGAGCGCAAGATTGAGGGCGCACGTCGGTTGAGCGCAAGATTGAGGGCGCACGTCGGTTGAGCGCAAGATTGAGGGCGCACGTCGGTGCGCCCCTACGTTTCTCAATTCCCAATTCCCGCAGGTTGGCAATCTTGATTTCGCTGAATTTCTGTTTGTATTTCCTCAATAATTTCTTCCTCCTCTTCGGTAGAATTGATGGCTACAGCTGAGGCAGTTTGACAGGCAGATTCTTCTAATCCATACTCGGGTAATTCTTCTAATACTGATTGCCAAACGGGGGTAAAGTCGGGATTGTTGTTAGTGGTAGAATTACCAATATTAGTCAAATCGAAGTTAACCTCCGTAACTCCGATAACATTAGCTCCTACTTGATAGTTTCCTCCAATCGAGTTAGCCGTTGCAGTGGTACTAACTAAACCCTCTGCATCGGTGGTTAAAGAAATACTACCGAAGCTGGCACTGGCTCCTGTGGTGGGAGCAGTAAAGGTAACGGTTACTCCTGGTACTGCATTGCCAAATTCATCGGTAACTTGGATTTGCAAACTATCAGCAAAAGCCGTGTTGACATCGGCACTCTGGTTATTGCCTGCTAGGATAGTTAAGATAGCCGCAGCACCAGGATTGTTGGTGAGCTCGAAGTTAACCGTATTAAGTCCGGTGGAGGTTGCTGCTACTTGATAGTCTCCGGCTACGGTATTAGCAGTAGCTGTAGTAGTAGCGATGCCTGAACCATCGGTGGTTAGGGTAGTACTATTGATGCTGGCACTGGCTCCTGTGCCGGGAAGGGTAAGGGTTACGGTAACATTTGGTAATACGTTGCCGAATTCATCGGTAACTTGGATTTGCAAGCTATCAGAAAAAGCGGTGTTGACGGTGGTATTCTGGTTATTACCAGTTAAGATATTTAGGATGGCCGCAGCACCAGGATCGTTGGTGAGCTCGAAGTTAACCGTATTAAGTCCAGTGGCAGTTGCTGCTACTTGATAGCTCCCGGCTAAAGTATTAGCGGTGGCTGTGGTAGTGGCAGCACCAGAGGCGTCGGTGGTTAAGGTGGTACTACCTGGGTTAGCACTAGCCCCTGTAACCGGTGCTGCCAATTCTACGGTGATTCCAGGTAGAGATAGAGGGTTATTGAATTCGTCGATAACTTGAATTTGCAAGTTATCAGCAAAACCTGTATTGACAGTGGTACTTTGGTTATTGCCTCCTGCAATACTCAATAGTAGTTGGAGTTCAAAAGCACCAATGTCTACTGCAGCACCACTAATCCGCGCTTCACCCCGTTGGTCCGTAGTTAACCCCATTGCTAGGGCGTTACTTCCAGCATTGAAGGCAGGGCTATCCGGTAGGAGAGCATGGGTTTGGGTAGGGCCACCGTTGTCTGCTAATGGTGCTAGTCGAGGGTCGATGGGGTTAGCAAGAGTCCCGACAAGGGTGCTGGTGGTAAATGCTCCTGTGGTATCAATGCCAATTAGGTTGTTGCCATTATCGGTAATCAGGGTATTATTAGCATTGTTTCTTCCTAAATCAGGATCTGTGGGGGCAGTATTGTTAGCAATGATGCTGTTACCAACTGTTAGAGTGCCTGTATTCGCCACAAATCCTCTGTTGAAAATGCCGCCGCCGTTGTTGTTTGCCGTATTATCAGAAACAGTGCTATTGTTCAGGTTGAGAGTTGCTCCATTCGCCGCATTTCCATAGTTAAAAATGCCGCCGCCGTCGAAGTTTGCCGTATTACCAGAAACGGTGCTATTGTTCAGGGTAAGGGTGGCTGCATCCGCCGCAACTCCTCTGTTGAAAATGCCGCCGCTGTTGTTTGCCGTATTACCAGAAACGGTGCTATTGTTCAGGGTGAGGGTGGCTCCATTCGCCACAATTCCAACGTTGACAATGCCGCCGCCGTCGTTGTTTGCAGTATTACCAGAAACGGTGCTATTGTTCAGGGTGAGGGTAGCTCCATCCGCCGCATTTCCATCGTTTAAAATGCCGCCGCCTATGTTTGCTGTATTACCAGAAACGGTACTATTGTTCACGGTGAAGGTGGCTCCATTCGCCGCATTTCCATCGTTTAAAATGCCACCTCCTTCTGNTGGTCAATCCCACAGAACAAATGTACTAAAATAGTGCCTAGTCGCCACGGCTCTCTAATGCCTATTGCCTGTTGTCTTGAAAATCAAATAGCTCTAACAATCCAAGCGTGCCCACAAAAAAGGTGTAAGTGCCATAGATGATTGGTATTTTGTTTTTAGCAGGTGCATAATAGGCTGCTATAGCTCCTATAACTACATGAGTGCTGATGGCCAAACGCTCCAGCCAAAAAATGAACTTGGCTATAGTTGGTGTGGGAGAGTGGGTTAGTATTGCGCAAATATTCCCTAGCTCCAATCCAAGACCACTGGCAATGAGTACCAGAGAGCTAAGCTTGATAACCAACAGCAAATATCTAGTTTGAAATGCTAACTGCATCTAATTTTCCTCAATAACAATTCTAATTTAATCTTAAAATATAAAGTGGGTTTAAATGAACCACAAAGACACAAAGAACACAAAGTAATAAAAGACAAGAGATCTTGAGTTATTACTTATTACTTCAAAACTAGAATCAATGGACTTATTCAGTAAACCAGATTTAGAGCTCCCTAACTCAATTAAAAAATTACGTGCCTTGACTCAAATCAATGTCCAGCACAACTGGCGATACTGTCTTCAGGACTTGCCGGTGGGTGTTGCCACGGAGTTTGAACAATGGCACAATTGGCCAATAGCCCAATTAAACGAAAAAGAATATATTGTGTGGTCAGCTGGGGGACAGGTAATCTGGCTCGGTCAACAATTGATCATTCCCCAGGATTTACAGGGTTATCCCTTAGTCGGATTAAGCTTACGACTCCTGCTGACTTGGTGGGCCGAATCGGCTCAAATTTTTGTCAATGGTCAACTGGTACAGGAGGGAGATTTATTTGATTCTTCTGTTAGGATACTTCTGAGTCCCGCTGTGGTGACTGGAGAAAAGATTACGGTAGCTTTGCGGCTAGTGAGTCCTGGTCATGATATTGGTGGTTTGATGGGTTCTCACTGCTGGTACGAATCGACTCGCTCTCTTGATCCAGGATTTGTCGCCGATGAATTAGCAGTCCTACAGAAATATGTAGCAGCTTTTGAACCAGAAAAATTAGATATCCTGGCAGCAACGGTTGCTGAGATTGATTGGGAGTTAGTATCTGAGCAAGCAGCATTTACTACCTCTCTTACTACCTGCCGCCAACATCTCCAATCCCTTATTCTGGATCAGGTTCTGCCTGCACCAAAACAACGCTGCATCCACCTCCTAGGACATGCTCACCTAGATCTGGCTTGGTTATGGCCAGTGAGTGAAACCTGGGAAGTCGCAGTGCGCACTTTTGAGTCTGTCTTAAACTTACAGCAAGATTTTCCTCATTTAATATTCTGCCATTCTACACCAGCTATTTATGCTTGGCTCGAACAGCATCGTCCTGATTTGTTCGCCAATATCCAACAAAAAATAGCAGCTGGTAGTTGGGAAGTGGTAGGGGGGATGTGGGTAGAACCAGAATTGAACCTAATTGATGGAGAATCAATTGTTCGCCAAATCCTCTATGCTCAGCGCTATGCCCAGGAAAAATTTGGTAAGTTAACGAGAGTAGCCTGGGTTCCTGATAGTTTTGGTTTTCCTTGGCAGTTGCCCCAATTTTTGCAACAGGGAGGCATCGAATACTTTGTCACTCAAAAGCTGCATTGGAACGATACCAATAAGTTTCCCCACAGTGCTTTCTGGTGGCAATCCCCTGATGGTAGCCAAATCTTCAGTTTGATGTCTCCCCCCAACCTTGCCGGTGTCATGGACACTAATCCCATCACCATGACTTCCTATGCCGTTGATTGGGAGACCCAGACTCATCTCCAAGACATTTTTTGGCTTCCTGGCGTCGGGGATCATGGTGGTGGTCCAACTCGCGATATGTTAGAAGTAGCTCACCGTTGGCAGCAATCGCCCTTTTTCCCTCGCATGGAGTTTACCACCGCCGAGGGGTATTTGGGGGATGTTAGGGAGACACGGGGACGCAGGGACGCGGGGACGCGGGGATGGGGAGACAAGAGAGACAAGGAAGACAAGGAGACAAGGGAGATATTTCCCATTCCCAATTCCCAATTCCCAATTCCCAATTCCCAATTCCCAATTCCCAATTCCCAATTCCCAATTCCCAATTCCCAATTCCCAAACAACAAACAACAAACAACAAACAACAAACAACCAACAACAAACAACAATTCCATTTGGAATAACGAACTTTACCTAGAATTCCATCGGGGCTGCTATACTACCCATGCTGACCAAAAGTTCTGGAACCGTCGTTGTGAGGGATTACTCTACCAAGCAGAACTGTTTGCTTCTTTAGCAACTATCACCACTAGCATAACCTATCCCCAGCAACAGCTGGAGGATGCCTGGAAAAAGGTGCTCTTTAACCAATTTCACGACATTTTACCAGGAACATCGATTCCGCAAGTCTTTGTAGATGCCAATGAGGCTTGGCAAGAAGTGGAGCAAGTTACTTTAGGAATATTAGAAGCATCCTTGAGTGCGATCGCCTCTCAAATCACTTTACCACCACCACCCCAAGCCGATGCCCAACCAATTATCATCTTCAACCCTCTCAATTGGCAACGTTCAGAATTAGTTACTGTTCCTTTACCGCAATCAGGTGAGGAGTCTTGGTTAATTTATGATTTTTCAGGAGAAAAGATACCATCCCAGCCAACCGACGAATCGAAGTTGCTATTTTTGGCAAAAGAAGTTCCCTCCGTCGGTTATCGTGTCTTTTGGCTGTGTCAGGGAGGTGGGGAGACGCGGAGACGCGGGGACACGGGGACACGGGGACAAGAAGACAAGGAGGACAAGGGAGGCAAGGAAGACAAGGAAAATATTTCCAATTCCCAATTCCCAATTCCCAATTCCCAATTCCCAATTCTCAAACAACCAACAACAAATAACTTTATTCTAGAAAACCACTTCCTCAGGGTTGTGGTTAATCCCAAGACAGGAGATTTGAGCAGCGTCTTTGACAAAATCCAACAGCGGGAAGTCCTTAGGGGTGCTGGTAATCAGTTACAGGCTTTCCAAGACAAAGGTCAATATTGGGATGCTTGGAATATTGACCCCAACTACGAACAACATCCTTTACCCCCGACTCAACTACAAACTATCCAGTGGATAGAAAGAGGTGTACTCTGTCATCGTTTGCGAGTGGTCCGTCAGCTGAGAAAATCTCAGTTTTGCCAAGATTATATCCTTGCCGTTGCATCACCTCTGCTCAAAATTGCGACAACTGTAGACTGGCAGGAATCTCATGTATTAGTTAAAGCGGCTTTCCCCCTCAATCTAGAAGGCAACCATGCCACCTATGAAATTGCCTGTGGTGCAATCCAACGTCCTACCCAACCTCAAACTCCTCTTGAGCAAGCCAAATGGGAAGTCAGTGCTTTACGTTGGGCTGATCTGGGTGATGAGACCTATGGTGTTAGTTTACTCAACGATGGTAAATATGGCTATGATGCTCAGTCTTCCCAATTACGCCTAACATTGCTCAGAAGTCCCAATTGGCCAGATCCTCAAGCAGATCGAGGTATCCACCATTTCACCTATGCTCTCTATCCCCATAGTGGTAGTTGGCAATCCGCTGGTGTAGTAAGACAAGGCTATGAGTTGAATTTACCACTTCAGTTGCTCAGCTGTCCTCCTCTAATATCAAGTCCAGTGGAATACTTACACTTTAGTGATAATAAGGCAGAAGGCAGAAGGCAGAGGGCAGAAGGCAAGGAGGAAGGAAATGATAAGTGTTTAACCGGACATGATATAAATTCAGATAGTCACAGATCTTTACCATCTCTGGGTCGATTATTGGACTTATCAGCAGAGAATCTGGTTCTGACGACTTTTAAGCGATCGCAAGATGACCCCAACCGATGGATTTTACGCTGTTATGAAAGTCACGGCAACTCAGCTGATTTGTCGTTGGAGAGTGATTTAGGATTGAGCATAGGCCATCGGGTTGACTTGCTAGAAACACCGATAGATATGCCTGAAACCTCCCAAAATGGTCAAATTTTCCAGATTGCGCCTTGGAAAATTGCTAGTTTTGAATTGGGAATTGGGAATTGCTAGTTTTGAATTGGGAATTGGGAATTGGGAATTGGGAATTGGGAATTGGGAATTGGGAATTGGGAATTGGGAATATCTTCCTTGTCTTCCTTGTCTCCCTATCTCCCCACCTCCCCACACTCCCCACCCTCTCTAATCCTCGTGCTCTTCAAATTGATCGGTTAATTCCACAGAGGGTGGACCGAAAGCAGTGTAGATGGAAAAGCCAGTGAGGGCGATCACAACGACGGCGATACAAATGATCAGAATGATTGCAGGTTCCATATTAAGCAGATTATGAGTTATGGATGGTAGTTGAACCAAGAATCTCCGTCTCTACAGGAGCAAGGGGTGTCAACTTATCCTATAATATTACGCAACGTAACAAAATATCTATCAACATTAATCATAGGTGACCCATGGCAATTCAAACAAGGTTAGGAAATCTTCTCAAACCGCTCAACTCTGAATACGGCAAAGTGGCTCCCGGCTGGGGAACAACAGCACTAATGGGAGTCTTCATGCTGTTATTTTTCCTCTTTTTAGTGATTATTTTGCAAATTTACAACTCTTCGCTGATACTCAACGGCGTTGATGTAGATTGGAGAAGCTTGGGCGGTTAGTCGGTTGTCCTTGAAAATAGCTCAATCTTGAACTTCCCGGCTAGTCCGGGTTTTTTTGGCATAATCAGGACTAGCACACCTAAAAATTGCAGGAGGTAAGAACAGTGAACGTTTTTGGTATTGGTTTGCCGGAAATGGCGTTAATTTTAGTTATCGCCTTGTTGGTCTTCGGACCAAAGAAGTTACCGGAAATTGGTCGCAGTCTAGGTAAAGCAATTAGAGGTTTTCAAGAAGCCTCTAGGGATTTTGAAAATGAGTTTAAGCGGGAAGCACAACAACTAGAGGAAGCGGCAAAGACACCAACTCTACCTGACTCCCAGAAAATCGCGATCGCTGACGCTACCACCACTGAATCGAATAATCACAGTGCAAGTCCTGCTCAGGAAAGTTAACTAATATCAAGTTAGGTAGAATACTTACACTTCGGTGGCAATAAGGCTCCAAGGCAGAACCCACCCCTAACCCCTCCTTAGAGGGGGACCGGCAATTCTAGTAATGTTTCTGAGCAGCTTAAGTTCAGTGTTTCTTAGGGGTAGGGCAACAAGTTAAGGTTTTGAATAAAACGATAGTCACGCTGATTTTTACCGCCGCTTAGTTGTTTGTTTTTTGTTTTTTGTTTTTTTACAAACAACCAACAACTAACAACAAATAACACGTTAGCGTAGCGGCACGAAGTGCAATCCCCCGTGCTTTAGCCGGGGGATGAGTTAACGGATGCGATCATTGCTGCGATGGCGATCCAAAATTCAGCAGGCGTAGTAACGGCTGATCGAGAATTTGCGAAGGTCAACCTTCTCAGGATAATTAATTGGTAGAGAGATGTTGGATTATACTGTCGGGGCGGGTTTAGTTCAATTTTCCCTGAGTAACTTGGTTTTGCTGAGGTCAGTAAACGGAAAATTAACCAGAACAATATCTCCTTTTCTTATTGCCACTCAATCGCCTCTCCATCTTCAATAGTGTATAAATCTGGCTCATCATGCCAAAAGTTAAAGGCTCCACCTTGATCTGCAAGATGCATCAATTCAAGGGTTGAAGGTTCAGGAATGTCACCAAATAATTTTTCTTCTAGCAAAGCTTGTTCTGCGGGTGACAGAGAATGAATGGCTTGCACTAGAGACTCAACTAGTTGGATATTTACTGTTTCACTTGTTTTAATTTCACTCATATTTCATTCCATCAGGCACATTGACCAATCAATATTCTAAACTCGCCCCTACATAGTTTGAGATTTGCTATTGCCGGATTCTAGCGATCGCGTGATTCCAGAAGTCGCAATACTGCTCGCTTAAGAGAGTGTGGGGAGTGTGGGAGGTGTGGGGAACCTCAGGGAGAGGGATTCAAGCTTATCCGAGCAGTATTGCCAGAAGTCGGACTTCTCACCCTGTAGAGACGTTGCATGCAACGTCTCTACAGGGTTTCGCGGTTTACCAAAGCGGCTCCATTGTAACCGGATCTGGTATTAGTTGCAATTCCAACTAGTTTTTGCTATTATCAGTAATGATGGAAAAGATGTGCGCATATAAACTATTCTGTTCACCTTAAGCCTTCATCACTCATTACCAGTAGATTAGCTTGAGATTGAATTGAGTCAGAGTTGAGTCAGATGCTCGCACTACAGGCGTGATAGCGATCGCTCATCTAAGCATAAAGAGCGTTAACATCCTGTAGGGGCGGGTTCACCAACAATTAAGCACATTGACCAGTCAATATTCTAAACCCGCCCCGGTTAACGTTGGTTTATGCCGCCGGGGCGGGTGCGAGTTAAATTTTCCCTGAGTAGCAAATTATCTGGTGAACCCGCCCCTACAAGGCAACTATCGAGTAGCGATCGCGAGATTCCCAGAAGTCGGACTTCTTCAAGAAGTCGGACTTCTCAACCCCCCACCCCTAATCAACGGCTCCTAAGGCTTGGAGTGAGGCTTTCTCTGCTGCCGTGACACCGGTAACACCGGTAATCTTCATCCCTTCATAAGGTCTAGGACTTCTGATGGTTTTAAGACACTCACCTGTCTGGATATCCCAAAATTTAATTGTCCCATCACGGCTACTACTGGCAAGAATTTTACCATCTGGACTAAAGGCAACTGTTCTTATTGCCTTGGTATGTCCCTGAAGAATTTTGTAGCATTGACCATTACGAATATCCCAGAACCTGATAGTATAATCATCACTACCACTGACAAGAGTCTGACCATTGGGACTGAAAGTGACTGCAAATATTGCCTTAGTATGTCCTTGCAAAGTGTGAAAGCATTTGCCTGTTTCAACATTCCAGAGTTTCAGAGTTAGATCACTACTGCCACTAGCGAGAGTTTTACCATCAGGACTAAAGGCAACTGTTCGTACCTGATAAGTATGTTCCTGCAAAGTTTTGAGGCATTGACCAGTATGAACATCCCAAAGCTTTACAGTATGGTCTCTGCTGCCACTGGCAAGAGTATGACCATCAAAACTGAAGGCGATTGAATCTATCACTATTGATTTGGTGTGACCCTGTAAAGTATTCAAGCAGTTACCTGTGTGACTATCCCAGAGTTTCAGAGAATAATCTCCACCACCACTGGCAAGAGTTTGACCATCAGGACTAAAAGCAACTGTCATTACCCAAAGCTTGTGTTCTTGGAGAATAATCTCCACCACCACTGGCAAGAGTTTGACCATCAGGACTAAAAGCAACTGTCATTACCCAAAGCTTGTGTTCTTGCAAAATTTTCAAGCATTGACCCGTGCAGGTATCCCAAAGTCTTACTTTACTGTCAATGCTACCAGTAGCTAAAGTTTTACCGTCAGGACTAAAAGCAACTGAATTTACCCAACTAGTGTGTCCTTGCAAAGTCTTGAAGCACTGACCCGTGCGAATATCCCAAAGCTTAACGGTATAGTTTTCACCGTTACTAGCAAGAGTTTGGCCATTGGGACTAAAAGCGATTGACTGTATCCAATGAGTGTGTCCTTGCAAGGTTTTGAAACATTGACCTGTGTGAATATCCCAGATCTTTACAGTATGGTCTTCACTACCACTAGCAATAATTGGATTATCAGAACAGAAAGCAACTGACCTTACCCAACTAGTGTGACCCTGCAAAGTATTCAAGCATTTACCTGTGTGAATATCCCAAAGCTTTACAGTATGGTCTCCACTACCACTAACCAGAGTTTGACTATCACCACTGAAAGCAACTGATTTTACCCAATCGGTGTGACCCCGTAAAGTATTCAAGCACTTACCTGTGCGAATATCCCAGAGTTTTAGAGTATTGTCTCTACTGCCACTAACCAAAGTTTGACTATCGGGACTAAAAGCAATTGAGTCTATCAAATGATTATGTCCTCGCAAAGTATTCAGACATTGACCTGTATAAATATTCCAAAGCTTAATGGTATAATCCGCAATGCCACTAGCCAGAGTTTGACCATCAGGACTAAAAGCGATTGATCTTACTGAACTAGTGTGTCCTTGCAAAGTCTTGAGGCACTGACCCGTGTGAATATCCCAAAGCTTTACTGTCTGATCTCCACTTCCACTAGCCAAAGTATGACCATCAGGACTAAAAGCGATTGACCTTACTGAATTGGTGTGTTCCTGTAAGGTCTTCAAACATTGACCTGTGTGAATATCCCAAAGCTTTATGGTATAGTCTCCACTTCCACTAGCCAGAGTTTGACCATCAGGACTAAAAACGAGTGACTTTACTGAATAAATATGCTCATTGCAGATTAAAATTTGCTGACTATCGGCAACACGCCAAAGACGAATCTCACCAAGAGCATCACCTGTAGCCAAAATTTGCCCATTTGGACTGAATGCTACGGAAAAAACACTACCGAAGGTTTGAGTAAAAGCACAATTAGCCAGATTTGTTTGAGCAAAATTGACATTGTGCAGAATCGCATTAGCAAAATCTGCTCCTTTAATTACAGTACGAGAGAGATCCTTACCTGCGATCGCATTTTGATCAATTTTCACTAACAGTGTCGCTGCATTCCCCCCAACATAACCTACCTCTTCCTCTGTTTGACCCCTGGTTGCTTCCAGAATTTCCAGCAAAGTCCAGAAACCGGGTTTCTTGGGAAATTTTGAGACTTCGTGGTTATCTTCTGAAGAAACCCGGTTTCTTGGCATACCTGAAGCCTGAGTCCAGAAACCGGGTTTCTGTGACAATTTTGAGACTTCGTGGTTATCTTCAGAAGAAACCCGGTTTCTCGGCATACTCGGTATATCCACCCCCACCATCGGTACAATCAAATCCAACACTGCCTTCGTCAATACCCCTTTTCCCACTGTCTGACGAAGCTGCACCAATGACTCACTGACAAATCCTTTTAAAGGCGCGATCGCAATTACTTCTCCATTCTTATCTACTTTACGCTGAAAATAGTCAGACCAAGTATAATTCTGAGGTGCTGCATTCCCGGCTACACCTGACTGCGCCTGTGCTAACTCGGTAAAATCTGCTGCGATTACTCCTAATTCCGCCGCTAACTTATAGGCAACAAAAAACTCCAATAGCGATCGATGGGCTGGTGTATAATCTCCCTCGGCATTACGAATTAGCATTGTTTGCCCCATCATGTCATAATGCCAATGGTCTAAGTCCTTCTCCTGTTGTACCACTGAACTAAATAAGCGACGGATGCGATCGGGAAAGAGGCGATAATTGAGACTCATCTCATCGGTGGAGAGCATTTCCCAGGATAATTCGCACAAAAAATAGAGCTTATCGGCTAAGGAGGTAAAGGTTCTTTTGGCTGTAATATCCCTTTCCATCTTGCGCCGCACTGCATAGAGGTAAACCCGGGATAAATCCACCGGCTTACCTTGCTCAATTTCTGGTAATGCTTCCAAAATCAATTCGGTCATTACCGGACGACGAGCCAAATCCAATAGTTGGGGATTACCCATCACTTTGTCAACTGTTGTCTCGTCTGCCTGAAATGACAACACCTGCCGGATTTGCTCATCGTTAAATTTCTCTAACTCCAATACCTCAAACTGAGGTGCTTCCCCGGTTAAGGCAACCGTAGATGCCTGCAACTCCGCATTCAGCAAGGCTCTTCCTTCCTTCGCCTCGGGGAAATGTTCCGTGCGACAGGTAAGAATTACCTTGCTTCCCGGCACTACCACCTTCGCCAACTCCCAAAAGTTGTTAATCATCTGTTGGCGATTCACCTTTGCCGCCATTTCATCAAAGCCGTCAAAAATGAGCAATAGTTTGCCCATACGATTGAGTTGGTCAAAAACTTCGCTATTAATGCGGATATTATGCTTACTGAAGAAGAAGCCTGCTAAAACATTTTCTACATTGAGGGCTTTACTATAGTCCCGAAGTGTGATAACTAGTGGTAAGCGGGGACGCTGCACCCCTCGCTGTTTGGCTTGAAGATACCGTTGGAGTGCAGTCCAAGCATAGTGAAAGGCAAACCAAGTTTTACCTGTACCGAATTCTCCTAAAACCGAAAGATGTTCCTTAGCTGGATCATCTAACCACAAATCAACATAGCCATCAATCCAACCATCCCGCTGCTCATAACGACTAACTGCAACCCGTTGCTTACTCACCGGGTCAAATTCTTCTTTAGTACAAGCCAGGGGAAGATACATCTCCTCGATACCCTTACCCTGGACTTCTGCCTCCAACCAAGTGATATAATTACTAAAATCTGCGGTTTCGTCTAACAATTCATCAAAAGTATAACCAAACAGGTAGCCATTTTCCCGCTTGTCCACCTCATCCCGAGCCGCACGACTCAGGCGACGGGAGGTAACTAGCCACCCTTCATCGGTATTCTGCTGCTCCACGGATTGCCGGAGTGCCACTACATCCGCTAGCTGTGCCTCTCCCGCAATACCTCGAACCAAAATACGGTCAAATCCTCGCCTTGCAGGAATCTGGATAATCTGCTCAAAGTAATCCTCTTCCCAAACTGGATTAGGCTCAAAACGATAATCTAAGGTTTCAAACCAGCCTCGCAACTGTTGAGCCAATCCCAAAGCGCGACAAGATTGTTCCTTGGTTAGCTCAATTGCCGGGAGTGCCGGATCATGATTCTGTTGCCGCAGCTGCGCCATAGCTTCAACGGTTACCAAATGCTCTTGCAGCTGATGCAAACTTTGGTGTAACTCACCTAAATGCTGATTAGTGAGCACTTCCGCCGGAGTGCGAGTGCGCTTAGCTACTGCCACAAACACCTGAGCAAACTCGTACAACTCCCGATGTGGCTCAATCCCCAACTCCCGAATTTGATCCCCCAAGCGATGCCAATCCAGAAATATATCCGCTTCTTCAACCAGCAAAGCCAACTGATTTTGCTCCAAAGCTTGGCGCAAAGCCTGTTGAATCTCCTGTTGCCGCAACAATTCCAGGATCGGCTGTGGCTTACCAACACCATATTCCACCAAGGCATATTGATAAACCCCAGTAAAATCAGCAGGAGGATGGTCTGGATTTAGCTTAAGCTTGTGAAGGATTTTGATCACAAGTTCATGACGTTCCAACTGATTTTTAACCAAAGGACTAGCCGCAATTGTGGTTATTGCCTTGATAATTGGGTCAAAAGCCATGGGAATTGGGAATTGGGAATTGGGAATTGGGAATTGGGAATTGGGAATTGGGAATTGGGAATTGGGAATTGGGAATTGGGAATTGGGAATTGGGAATTGGGAATTGGGAATTGGGAATGAAATCTATGAATTCGTAGGGGCGGGTTTAGCCAGACAATTAGCGGTAATAACAATCATTAGGAATTCGTACCGTATAGGTGCACAACTATTCCATTATTCAAATAATAGCCAAAAATCACGAAAATTGCAACCAATAAAATATTCTATTGTTCGACTTGCCGAAATATTTGTAGGGGCGGGTTTAGCTAGACAATGAGCGGTAATGGCGATCATCTCTGTACAAAACCCGCCCTGGCGATAACCTAGCGATTGCACTAAATCACCCAAAGCGTGAAAAAAGGTTAAAAAGCTTCTCTTCCAAGTCTTCTTCCCTTAGATCCTCCTGCCTCCTGCCTCCTGCCTTCTGCCTTGCAGCCTCCTTCCACCAGTTCTTTGTAAAGAAATGTTAAAGATGCTGAGGGCAGATCCGGATGTAGCAACTCTCTTTAGAAAACTGGATTGTTAGAGAAAATTGACAGGATAAATTGAGCAATTACAGACAATTAATCCTGCAACCTCAATGTCGTAAATTCACCCTCAACTAAACCAATGAAAGATACACAAGCCAAGCAACTATTGACCGAAATCACTACTGAAGAATCCGCTACCGTTAATGGTGGTTACTGCGGCTACAGCTACCAACCCAACTACTACTACGGAAAACGTTATTGCGGCAAACCTGTTTACTATAGCAATAACAACTGTTGCTATAATCGTTGTGGTTACTAATATTAGGTATTAGGTGTTAGGTATTAGGTTTAGGTGTGTTGATTCAACCCTACCTATAACCTTATCCTAACTAGGGCCTACCTCTGCGTTTCTGCTCTACATTTCCTTGAGTTCTTTATTGTTTTACTAATTTTTGAACTAGACTTTTGCTCACCAAAAACCTAGCCGCTACGCACTCCTTGCGGGGAAATCCCTAGGTAACCGAGGAATTCGAGTGCCCAAAACGCCGGATAAGCGTGCTGCTAAAGAGGGCGCACGCAGTGCATGGGCGCACGCAGTGCATGGGCGCACGCAGTGCATGGGCGCACGCAGTGCATGGGCGCACGCAGCATGGGCGCACGCAGTGCATGGGCGCACGCAGTGCATGGGCGCACGCAGTGCATGGGCGCACGCAGTGCATGGGCGCACGCAGTGCATGGGCGCACGCAGTGCGCCCCTACAAGCTTTTGTCGGGTGGGTAAATTGAAAATCTCAACAATTGGACTGGTAAATTACCTCGCTTAGTGCCCACCTATTTCCATTTGCTGGTAAGACTGTGGTGGATATTGCTCCCCAAGCATTTCACACTCTGTCGCAGGTTATTGACCATGCCCACCCTACGGCTTTCTACAAGATACGCGATCGCTTCGGTGTTGTAAATTAGGTGTTAGGTAACTTAATAGATCCCCGACTTCTTTAAAAACTCAATACGGTGGTGCGGGTAGTACCGTCGGCTTCTGCACCACTACCGAAGGCTGTACCTACATTGTCAAATAGGAAAGTTTGTCCATCCCGGTGGTTTAAACCGACAGAGAGGGCAAATTCTTCAGTGAAACTGCGCTTGATATCAATTCCGGTTGCATCGGAATGATTAAAAATCTGGCTTTCTGGTTAGAAAACATAAATGCTGGAGGGCGCAAGCTTTGCGCCCCTACATTACGAATATTATCCCAATGATCGATAGTTGTGCGTAACTGTATTGTACCATCGAGGGCATTGAAAGGGACGAGGTAGTTAAAATCAAAGATAGTTGAACCGCCGGTGAAGGAACGAGTGCCGGTGGCAGTGAAGATATCTCCTACTAATCCCAACAGCAGTAGGGTATTGCTCAAAATCGTGAATTGTTGAATTTTCATCTTTCTCCTCATTTATACGTAGGGGCGCACCGACGTGCGCCCTTAACTGTGCGCCCTTAACTGTGCGCCCTTAACTGTGCGCCCTTAACTGTGCGCCCTTATAGCACTACGCATTTTGGTTAGGACATTAATGTATGTGCGTAACGCTATAACTGTGCGCCCTCAACAGTGCGCCCTCAATAATGTGTTATTCAGTATTTTGGTAGCAGTAAAAAAATAAGCATTTCTCAGATAAATCCGCTGTACCTTGTGCTTTTGTGGTATTATTTTGAATAATGGAATAGATGTGCGCCTATGCCATCATTGCCTGTGACCTCACTAATCCATACCACAACAACCTCAATACAAAATCTACCCCACCAAAACAATCCTTTCTCATCCCAAACAACAAACAACAAACAACAAACAACCAACAACAAACAANTTTAGAAGAAGATCAATTCTCCCAGACAATTACTAATCAATTGGGGTTAATCTTAACTCTGGAAGAGGAAGCATTAGTAGCCCATCGGGAAGAACTTTTAGCTATTGTCGGACAACTAGATGTCATCGACACCTATCAGCTTAATGATCAAGAATATCAAAGAGCTTGGCAACAAATTTTCCCCGGTACACTATCCTATGAGCTACGAGACCCTCAAACCTCCCAGGTACTGTTCAATGTTCAATATCCCTTAGCAGAACAAGTACCACCTTTGACTTTTAGCCATACCTTGGAAATTCCGGAAAATTGCAATAGTCATCTGCTAGTAGGAAAAGTTACCTTTTACGGGTCTAACTCTCAGGCTTTAGTTAGTCAGTTTTTTACTGTTACTGCGGATTTAGATGATGTACTCGGCTCGATTTTGCTGGGAGGCAAGCTCATGCCTGTGGAGACAATGGTGGCAGTAGCTAATCATTTGACTACCTCCCCGGAACTTCAGCAACCAAAAGCAGCATTAGCTTCACCACCATTGAATGAAGCTTTGCTGGATTTAGTAGATTCTCCTCAAATTCATCAGCCTTCCACTTGGCAGCCTTCAGCTAAGAATCCCTTACCTCCACAACTTCACCCTAGAAATTCCGAGCAAAAATCGTCAACATCTCTTGATTTACCCAGCTTTCCTCAGCTAAAGTTGCTCTCTAATGGGGAATCTGATGGTTCTGAGGTAATATCGAATGAGCTTTCCTCAAGTGTTTTGGCATCCCTACCACTGACATCATCAACTGTACTGAGTCAGCAGGGTGAGGAAACGAGTAGTCAGACGGGGAGACACGGAGACGCGGAGACGGGGAAACACGGAGAGGCGGAGACGCGGGGAATTGAAATTTCGCTCACCAGTCAGCAGGAACAAGAAAATTCTGAGTCCCAAAGTTCTGGTAACGAACAGTTGCAGCCAGAAGTAACAGTTAACCTTACTGATAACCTTTCCTCTCAAACCTTCAATCAAGAACTAGCGAACCAGGAGCAAGAAGCTGTACCAGATTTACCATTGTCCTTAGAGAGAAACCCGGTTTCTGATGAGGACAACAACGAAATATCAGCATTTTTACCCAAGGAACCCGGTTTCTCAACTGTAGTAGCCGACTCAGTTGAGGAAGATACAGTAACCAAAGAATTACTACAGCTTCCCAATGACTCAGATTTAAAGCTGGATAACTCCGATAATCCTACAAGTAACAACTTAAGGACTCAGGTGAATACTGAGGAATCTCATAGTATCGAAAACGAATTTCAAGCCTTAAAACTACAAGACCGTTTTTGGTCTCGACTAAATTCTCTAGTAACGGATACCGATTCGTCAACATGGTTAGCATCAGATGTATCTCCTGTTAGTCAGTCAACGGAGATAGAAGCACTTAGAGACAAGCTTAACTCTAATGATCTAATTCCTCCCCAAACAGAAGTTCAAGAACCGTCACCTCCAGAAGAACCAGTGGAATTTACAGAACAGTCGCCTCCTGATACTGTTATGGATGATTTTGATGAATCTCTGTGGGAAGTTACAGATAACTTAAGTACTGAGGTTCCTGATGCTACCCAATCATCTTTTGTTCGCCTTGCTAAGAAAAATTGGGTTAATCAAGAAATTGTGGTAGAAGAAGATCTACTCCCATCACAACCACAAACCTTGAATGGTGAGGCTCCTAGAATCGTTAACCAGGAACAGATAGAGAGCCAATCAACACCGGAAAGTAACCACCCTACGGCATTCAATATATCGATACCGGCACCAGAACTCTTGATCTCCACGAGTGAACTTAATGCGGGAGAACCGGTAACTGTCCGCATCAAATTACCACCTCATCCATCTCGTCTGTATGTCAAACTCTGGATTAAAGACCGACAAAGTCGCTCTATACTAGACGGACCTCGTTCCTTTGTAGATTTTGTACCCAATGCTTCCGGGGAACAAGAAGAACTAACCCAGTTGATTGTACCTTTTGGTACAGTGGAAATTCGGTTTGAAGCGATCGCGATTGATATCTACTCTCAGCGAGAGAGCCATAAGATAGCAGTTGACTCCAAGGTAGTTGCTTCTGACTTACCCGGTATCACTCTAGAGGAGTTGGAAACGAGTCCGAATTCTTGAATTGGGAATTGGGAATTGGGAATTGGGAATTGGGAATTGGGAATTGGGAATTGGGAATTGGGAATTGGGAATTGGGAATTGGGAATTGGGAATTGGGAATTGGGAATTGGGAATTGGGAATTGGGAATCAACTCATTACTCATTACTTATTACTTATTACTTGTTACTTGTTACTTATTACTTAGGGCTTGCATATGGAACGTCGGCATTTTCTCAAATACCTCAGTCTAGCAGCGGCTGGATTTAGCTTTAGTGCTTGTGGCGAGAATAATTGGCTCAATTTCTCCAACCGCAGCGGTTCTTCCCAAGACAACGAAGAGTCTGGGGTTGACTTTGGTAAATTAGAGAAAACCTACCTGACGATTGGTTTTGTTCCCACTACGGATTGTGCCCCCTTGATCATTGCCAAAGAACAGGGATTTTTTGAGCGCTATGGTCTCAACGTTAGCCTCTCTAAGCAAGATGACTGGCAAAAAATTGAGGAGGGTTTGTTGGAATCTAGTTTTGATGCCTCCGCTGCTTTAGTGGGGATGCCGATGTTGGCTCAGCTGTCTCCCTCAGCTGCTCCCATGATTTCT
Organism: Symploca sp. SIO2E6; assembly: GCA_010672425.1. Taxonomy (GTDB): domain Bacteria; phylum Cyanobacteriota; class Cyanobacteriia; order Cyanobacteriales; family Coleofasciculaceae; genus Caldora. Next base: position 16,228 of record JAAHGR010000010.1, on the reverse strand, counting down.
TTGATGGTACTCAACCTCAATGGTAGTAGTATCACCCTTTCCCCAAAAGCTTGGCAAGCCGGTATTCGTCCCTCTACAGAATATATCCAATTCCAAGAATTTGCCAATTCCTACAGAAAATACATCAAAGGATTTGACGAGCCACCCCAGTTTGCCATGGAAGCTGCTTCCATTGACAACTATAACTGCCGTTATTGGCTCTCAGTGATGGGGATTAATCCCGAAAAAGATCTGGAGTTAGTGGAGATTAGTCCCTCGCAAATGATTTACAAAATCCAGGCAGGGATCATTGATGGTTATAGTGTCGCGGCTCCCTGGAACCTGGAAGCGGTTCTAGAAAAAGCTGGATTTACTTCTTTTGTCAGTCGGGATATTTGGCAGGGTCACCCCGGAAAGGTGTTGGCAACGATGGAGCCATGGGTTAAGGAAAATCCCAAAACTGCCAGAGCCTTGGTGGCGGCGATACTAGAAGCTTGCCAATTCTGCGAGCAACCAGAAAACCACCCGTCGGTGGCGAAGATTCTTTCCCAAAGCAAGTATCTCGACACCAATGTCAAATCCATCGGAGCCTCTCTAGCAGGTACATATAATTACGGTAGCTTTGATGAGCAAGAGCGAGTTGTCGAAATTCCCGATTTCACCTTATTCCACTTCCAAGATACCAATTATCTAGAGCCACCCAATCATGCCAACTATCCCTGGCAGTCTCACGGAGTTTGGTTGCTAACCCAGATGATTCGCTGGCGTCAAGGTACAAAGCAGGAATATCCCAAAGATGCTGATGAGCTAATCGACAAGATTTATCCGGTTAAGATCTATGAAGATGTTGCTAAAGCATTAAATATTGAGCTTCCTAGTGAGCGGATGAAGGTAGAACCAGCCGAGGCATTTATCGACAAACGCCAATTTGACCCTAGTCAGCCGGTTAAATATCTCAACAGCTTTGATTTCCGAGCTAACCGTCCTCAGATTTTTGCTGTGAGATGAGGGAATTATAACTGTTTATCCTTTCCTTGATAAGTTGTTACACATTTAATTTGTATAATACTAGCGAGCAAGATGCGTATAATACTAGCGAGCAAGATGCGTATAATACTAGCGAGCAAGATGCTCGCACTACGTGTGCGCACATATATAATGTTTTGACAAAAAGCTTTGTAGGTTGGGTTGAGCCGCTAGTATTCATGGCAGTTTTACCTAACTCTAACATCGGCGAAACCCAACATCCGAATCTTGGCAAATTGTTGAAAGATATGATGAAAGGAGTTGACAATCTTGCTGATTTGGTACTATTATTTTACAATATAAAAATGTGGGCACACATATAGTATTTGAGAAGAACCTAATTTATTGCAACCCGCCCTAAGATCCCCGACTTCTTCTATCGGTTTATCCAACTAATTACAGGTTCCATCGAGAAGTCGGGGATCTGGAACTTTTGGTTAAAGATGACCCTAAACACCTAACACCTAATTTGGTAACATCATGGTTATCGACAGGGCGGGTTGTGAGCAAAAGTTTTGTATCTACTCCCCATATCCAACCATGTAGGGGCGGGTTCGCTCAAGGCAAGATTTCAAGATTTACTGTCTATTTTGTCCAGTCAGTGAGACACAAACTCGTGCCTATTTAATTCATTTTACCTCCCTCAATGCCTTTTGGCGCTTGCATAAATTACCAGTGTGCTTTCGTAAGTTTGTGAAAAATAGTTTGTTTGGTTCAGCACAAAAGTTATTAGATGGTTTGGTGCGTCAGGATGTCAAGATGATGGAAGAGGAGCAAAAAGCTTATTTTCATGCTCCCCAACGGCGAGGTTATGAGTTGAATCGAGCCTTGGTGAGTGTGCAGCAGTTGATTAGGAATCAGGTAATGTGAGGAATTGGGAATTGGGAATTGGGAATTGGGAATTGGGAATTGGGAATTGGGAATTGGGAATTGGGAATGAAGATAATTACCTGACAATCCTGATGTTGGAGTTGCGGTTGAGAAGATAGTTAGTAGGATACCACTCTGTATAGAAAGTTTATTATCGAGCACCTTAATCAATCTGCCGTTGATAAACATAATGTATTGGTCTTGCTTAATTTTCTAGAAGAAATGTGTATTACCCTAGCAATTTAGGAAAAACCACAAAGACACAAAGAGCACAAAGGGTAAAAAGAGACTCCAAAAACCATCATTATTATCTCGTGGAACGGGCGTCTCGCCCGTCTACAAAATTGGTTCCAGATGTAGAACAAATCCGGGGAGAACCATTTCTCCTGATAGGGTAGTAGGAGAATCAATCACCTCAACCTCTTCACCTGATCGTCTGGCAACTCCTGTGGAACTAAAAGCTTAGCATCCTCTGGCTTCCCCCTTATTAAGGGGGACGGGAGGGGGATCAACAATGTACCGCATAGCAGAGCGAATTTCTGTATTATGATAATCAATAAGTAGTATCTGTCAAGGAAGGATTCTGATAACCATCACCAGCAATCATCTGATGACTCTGGTATTTGTTGTTTGTTGAGATAAAATAGTAAATATCTTTAACAAAAACCAGATAATGACAACAACTTTAGATGCTAGCAATCTGACTATGAACAATGTTTATAGTCTATTTCATTTTAGAGAGCAATTAAATGATTCCTTCACTTCATTACTTGCTCTGGAACCTCTCACTGAGCTAGAATGTCAAGAAATATTAAAAATCCGTGAGGTCTTCCGAAGTTACTATGATGCCGGAAAAGTGACTGAAGGGCAAGTTAGACTATTACCCATTGCCCAATTACTATGGCTGTCAGGATTTTATCAGACTACTATCAACATCACTTTAGAAGAAAACATTGCTCAGATTGATGTCGCAGATGGCAACACAATCATTCAAGGCAGAATGGATATTTTAGCAGTAAATAGGGCACATAAAGGAAAGGGTATTAACACTTTTGTCATGCTGTTGATTGAAACTAAAAATAGTACTGTTAATGCTTTAGAGGGGTTACCTCAACTACTTACCTATGCTTATCAACGGCTAGAGGAGCAACCAGGCATTTGGGGACTGACTACCAACGGACTGAATTATCAATTTGTCTATATCCAACCAGGGAATCCGCCAACTTATCAACTCTTTCCAGAACTGAGTTTGATTCGTCCTGAGCAGTCAATGCAGTTGCTACAAGTACTTAAAGGTATTAGGTGTTAGGTCGTTACTAATAACAAACAACAAACAACAAATACAGCAGTTTTCGCTGTTATGTGGTACACCTTTATCCCCCCAACCCCCCTTAGAAAGGGGGGCAGTAAAAGTCCCCCTTTCTAAGGGGGATTTAGGGGGATTTTTCTTACTGTACCTCATAACATCGCAAAGCGCTGTAACAAACAACAAATAACAAATAACCAACAACAAATAACAAATAACAAATAACCAACAACAAACAACAAATAACAAACAACCAACAACCAACAACAAACAACAATTTATCTTCCGCGATACCAACGCACAATGATCTCAGGAGACACTCCAAGAAGATAGCCAATAATTACCAGCTGGTTGATTAATGTGGTTTTGATAACCCCCAGCTGCTGCCAACGCCGTCCGGAAGTTAACACTGATGCTGACAAAATGGTAATTTTGCCCCGACTTCTCAAAGAGCGCATCATCTCAAAATCTTCCATAATGGGTAAGTTGGGAAAACCACCAATTTCCCTAAAGACAGTGGCTCTTAAAAAGATGGCTTGATCTCCGTAAGGCATGGAAAAAAAACGCGATCGCAGATTTACCATCTGTTCAATTAACCGTAGTCCCTGTAATTGAGCATCAATGAGCAATTCAAAAGCACCAGCAACTGTACGAGAATCTTCCAGTGCTCGGCGAACCAAGATGTCGAAGCCAGAAGGTAAACTAGTATCGGCGTGGAGAAACAGTAGGATATCTCCAGTAGCAACAGCAGCACCAGCATTCATTTGCTGAGCACGACTAGCAGTAGTAGCAATTACTTTAACACCTAAAGATTGAGCAATCGCCATAGTTTCATCCTGACTTCCCCCATCGACAACAATCACTTCCACATTTTGGACATCGAATAGCCTTACCAACAGTTCCTCAATGGTGTTGGCTTCATTTAAAACCGGAATAATAATTGAAATTTTGTCTGCTTTCATCCAGTTTTGGGAATGGAGAATGGAGAATTGGGAATTGGGAATTGGGAATTGGGAATTGGGAATTGGGAATTGGGAATTGGGAATTGGGAATGTCTTTTTATCCCCGCGTCCCCGCGTCTCCGCGTCCCCGCGTCTCTCTTTCATCGTTCAGACAAATCCTCTGGACGATCAAGATCCTTGAGGAGAGGGAGAAAGGCGATCGCTAAATCTAGTTGATGAGCAATCTCTAGCGTTTGTTGCCGTACTTGGGATGTACCCCAACTAATGCCGACAAACAGTTCCTTGATCGTCCGCTGTAGACCAATTAGATAATAACCTCCATCCTCTGCTGGACCAAGTACTAAGTCGTTTTGTCCTAATGCCTCCATAGCCTGTTCCATCAACTGAGACTTCAAATCGGGACAATCAATCCCAATAATCACGACCCTAGTCATTCCAGCAGCAAAAGAGGCGGCAAATGCTGAGGCCATGCGCTTACCTAAATCTCCCTCTGCTTGTGGTTGGTAGACTAGATCAGAACCTAACCAAGCTTGCATTAATTGCTCGCTAGCACCAGTAAAATGAACTTCTACTGATACAGGATGGGAAGCTGCTAGTTCTTTCACCTGAAGTAGGGTATTTTCCGTCAGCTGCCGTTGCAGACTAGCTGCACCCTCGGCTCCCAGTGCTGGAATCATTCTTGTCTTGGTTTTTCCCGGCTCAGGATAACGGGTAAAAACGATCAAACGTTCCTCTGTTGTCCCAATTGCTTGTTCATTCCCCATTTTTGGATAATTATCCGCTACAACATAGACCAGACAGTATCATCTATAATATAACCTATGGGCTAATACAAAGCGGAAAATCCCTTTAATTATCAGATTACCCAAACCTCAAAAAAACGCACCCAAATCAATTCTGGAAGATACATTGGTTGCAATCGTTATACCGCCTTGAAATTAATTTCAAGGCTCATAGCTTAAGTCCGTTAAAACGGACTGAAAATAGATAATTATATCCGAATAATCTTAGATGAACTAGGAGCAATCATTCTGTATCGTAAACCCGCCCCGGTGTACCCAAGGGTGATTGGTATCATAAGCTGGGGCGGGTGCGAGTTAAATTATCGTTGAGTAGCTTGCATCTTTAGCGAACCCGCCCCTACATTTTGTGTGGAAAGGCACTGGTGCTGTAGGCGATCGCGATCGCAAATCCTACAATGTTAATTGTAATTATACCCAAACCTAAATTGAGGACAGGATTGGAGTAGGGGCGGGTTCACCAACTATTAAGGAAATAGACCAGTCAATATTGTAAACCCGCCCCGGTGTACCCAAGGGTGATTGGTGGTAAGGATTAACAGCAGGTTTGGTGTCTTAAAAATTGCTATAGCGAGGTTTGCTGTAGCAAGGTTTGTTGTAGCGGGGTTTGCTGTAGCAAGGTTTGTTGTAGCGGGGTTTGCTGTAGCGGGGTTTGTTGTAGCGGGGTTTGCTGTAGCAAGGTTTGTTGTAGCGAGCAAGATGCTCGCACTACTTTAATCTCGTGTTATGGGTGAGAAACCGGGTTTCTGGTAAGGATAACGACTCTCCCATTAGCATTTTTCCTGAGAAACCCGGTTTCTGGACGCGATCGCGGGTAAAATACCATAGGGAGATTTGCTGTAGCGAGGTTTACTTTAGCGGGGATTACTTTAGCGAGCAAGATGCTCGCACTACTTTAATCTCGTGTTATGGGTGAGAAACCGGGTTTCTGGTAAGGATAACGACTCTCCCATTAGCATTTTTCCTGAGAAACCCGGTTTCTGGACGCGATCGCGGGTAAAATACCATAGGGAGATTTGCTGTAGCGAGGTTTACTTTAGCGGGGATTACTTTAGCGAGCAAGATGCTCGCACTACTTTAATCTCGTGTTATGGGTGAGAAACCGGGTTTCTGGTAAGGATAACGACTCTCACATTAGCATTTTTCCTGAGAAACCCGGTTTCTGAATTGACGTGATCGCGGGTAAAATTCCATAGGGAGATTTGCTGTAGCGAGGTTTACTGTAGCAAGGTTTGTTGTAGCGAGCAAGATGCTCGCACTACTTTAATCTCGTGTTATGGGTGAGAAACCGGGTTTCTGGTAAGGATAACGACTCTCCCATTAGCATTTTTCCTGAGAAACCCGGTTTCTGGACGCGATCGCGAGTAAAATACCATAGGGAGATTTGCTGTAGCGAGGTTTACTGTAGCGGGGATTACTTTAGCGAGCAAGATGCTCGCACTACTGTGAATCTCGTGCTATGGGTGAGAAACCGGGTTTCTGGTAAGGATAACGACTCTCCCATTAGCATTTTTCCTGAGAAACCCGGTTTCTGAATTAACGCGATCGCGGGTAAAATACCATAGGGAAGATTGCTGTAGCGAGGTTTACTGTAGCGGAGATTATTTTTGCGAGCAAGATTCTCGCACTACTTTAATCTCGTGTTATGGGTGAGAAAACGGGTTTATTGTCAGGATAACGACTCTCCCGTTAGCATTTTTCCTGAGAAACCCGGTTTCTGGACGCGATCACGAGTAAAATCCCATAGGGAGAATTGCCGTAGTAATTACCATGAAATTCGCAAATTTATGAATAATTGTTGTAGTGCGAGCATCTTGCTCGCTATAGCAGTCCTCTACGGAAGCAAGATGCTCGCACTCAACCTTGACACCCAAGACAGTATCTACAAATTGTTGTTTTCTGCCCTAATTTCAGCACAAAACTTATCGATATTACCATCGGGATTCGTCTTCAGATAGTCCTCCAACCAGTTGCAACCCCTGACCAAAAGGTCATCTAACGACTCCACTGGCCACAACCGCACCGTTTTGTCATCTGAAGCGCTGGCAATTTGCTTGCCATCTGAGCTATATTCCACATGAAAAACCAAACTTTGATGACCCCGCAGGATAGCTATTGATTCTCCCTGGTTAGACCACAACCGCACCGTTTTATCCCCTGAAGCGCTGGCAATTTGCTTGCCGTCTGGGCTATATTCCACATGAAAAACCGTATCTTCATGACCGTGCAAGACAGCTATTGATTCTCCTTGGCTAGACCACAACCGCACCGTTTTGTCCCGTGAAACACTGGCAATTTGCTTGCCATCTGGGCTATATTCCACATGATAAACCGAACTTTGATGACCTCGCAGGACAGCTATTGATTTTCCCTGGCTAGACCACAATCGCACCGTTTTGTCATCTGAAGCGCTGGCAATTCGCTTGCCATCTGGACTATATTCCACATGAAAAACCGTATCTTCATGACCCCGCAGGACAGCTATTTCCTCTCCCTGGCTAGACCATAACCTCACCGTTTTGTCATCTGAAGCGCTGGCAATTCGCCTACCGTCTGGGCTATATTCGACATGATTAACCCAACCTTGATGACCACGCAGGACAGCTAATGACCTTCCCTGGCTAGACCACAACCGTACCGTTTTGTCCCCTGAAGCACTGACAATTCGCCTCCCGTTTGGACTATATTCCACATGAAAAACCGTATCTTCATGACCCCGCAGGATAGCTATTTCCTCTCCCTGGCTAGACCACAACCGCACCGTTTTGTCCCCTGAAGCGCTGGCAATTCGCTTACCATCTGGGCTATATTTCACATGAAAAACCGTATCTTCATGACCCCGCAGAACAGCTATTTCCTCTCCCTGGCTAGACCACAACCGCACCGTTTTGTCCCCTGAAACGCTGGCAATTTGCTTGCCGTCTGGGCTATATTGGACATGATTAACCGGTGCTTGATGACCCCACAGGAAAACTATTTCCTCTCCTTGAATAGACCACAACCGCACTGTTTTGTCCCCTGAAACGCTGGCAATTCGCTTCCCGTCTAGACTATATTCCACATGAAAAACCGTATCTTCATGACCGCGCAGGACAGCTATTTCCTCTCCCTGGCTAGACCACAACCGCACTGTTTTGTCTCCTGAAGCGCTGGCAATTCGCTTCCCGTCTGGGCTATATTCCGCATGAAAAACCGTATCTTCATGGCCCCGCAGGACAGCTATTTCCTCTCCTTGGCTAGACCACAACCGCACCGTTTTGTCATCTGAAGCGCTGGCAATTCGCTTCCCGTCTGGACTATATTCTACATGATTAACCCAACCTTGATGACCACGTAGGACAGCTATTTCCTGTCCTTGGCTAGACCACAACCGCACCGTTCTATCCCCTGAAGCGCTGGCAATTCGCTTGCCGTCTGGGCTATATTCGACATGAGTAACCGGTGCTTGATGACCGCGCAGAACAGCTATTTCCTCTCCCTGGCTAGACCACAACCGCACCGTTTCGTCCCATGAAGCGCTGGCAATTCGCTTGCCGTCTGGGCTATATTCGACATGAGTAACCGGTGCTTGATGACCGCGCAGAACAGCTATTTCCTTTCCCTGGCTAGACCACAACCGCACCGTTTTGTCCCCTGAAGCGCTGGCAATTCGCTTGCCATCTGGGCTATATTCCACATGAGTAACCGGTGCTTGATGACCGCGCAGAACAGCTATTTCCTCTCCTTGGCTAGACCACAACCGCACCGTTTCGTCCCCTGAAGCGCTGGCAATTCGTTTGCCGTCTGGGCTATATTCTACATGAGTAACCGGTGCTTGATGACCGCGCAGAACAGCTATTTCCTCTCCTTGGCTAGACCACAACCGCACCGTTTTGTCCCCTGAAGCGCTGGCAATTCGTTTGCCGTCTGGGCTATATTCTACATGAGTAACCGGTGCTTGATGACCGCACAATTGATTTCGCTCTCTAGTTTGAGCCAAAATCTGTTGCAGTGCGAAGGAAGGACTAGAGGTAGGATACTGATCAATAGGTCTGTCTTGAACCAGTTCTTTTAGTTCTTTACTAGCCTGCATTGCTGAGATTAAAGAGGGAATCTGGGAAGTATTGGCTTGTGTGGAGAGATTGAATTGCCCTATAACCAATGTCCCACGCCGTTCTAATTCTTTACCTTTTAGGGCAATTTCTGTTTGTTTCTCTGCTTTAACTCGTTTGGCTTCGGCTTCTGCTAAAGAGGCTTGGGCTAATTTGACCTCTAGCATCACCTGTTCTCGTTCTGCCTGAATTTGGCTTAACTCCCCCCGCAACTGCTGAATACTCTGCTCTAACTCCTGACGCTGTTCTCGTTCCTGATGCAGTTGGGCGATAATTTCTCCTATCTTTGGCTCTTGCTGCTGGCGAATAAAAGGCACCAAATAATCATGTACCAACTGATAGCGGTCTTCTGGTGTATTGGGAACAACAAAGACTAACCCCGATAAGACCAAAATCTCTAAAATTAAATCCAACTGACTAGAAAACCAATTCAGTATTCCTAGAAACCGGGTTTCTTGTAAGAAGAACAACGAAATCTTAGCATTTCTCACAAAGAAACCCGGTTTCTGAATCGGTGTTCTAGCCGCCACGAAAAAATATTTGACCTCTTCTGCTAACTCAGCGCGAGTCTTCAACAGTCGCCGCTCTTTTTCATCTGTCAACAAATACAACAGCAACTCTGCTATCAGCTGCTTTTCTTCTCCACAATCCTGTACCACTGCCTTCAAATAGCGCCGCACCAATTGTTGCTTTGTACCCGATCGCTGATAATCTACTAAGGTTCTAATCTCCTCAGCTTGCAGTTGCACTCCGACTAACTGTAGTTCAATCGGGCGTACTTTCCCATAATCTCCAGCCAAATCCTGAACCAGTTGCTCAATTAACGCTGATTCCAACTTAAAATGAGACCGCGCTGTGAGTTGTTCTATGAGGCTGTGAGCTTCTGCTGGGGTAAAATTGGTAATTGGATAGAGAACTTGCTTACTTAAAATATCATTGCCAATAGACTCCATCCCTGGTCGATCAACCAAATGATGCAAGTAATCCCGACGCAGGGAAAAGATCACCTTAAGGGTTGAAATCTTTAAACAGTTGCCCAAGAAGCTAAACAGTTTATTTTGGGCAGCTTCTTGCTCCACAACAAAGAAGAATTCCTCAAACTGGTCAAAAATTAACACTATGCGCAACTGCTGCTTAGTTTGGTGCAAAGCTTCGAGAATCGCAGCTGTAGAATCAAGAGGTTGAGGTACGGCTAAAGCAGCGATTAATTGCTGTCCAATTTCCTGTAGCCAATCGGTATAAACGTCAATCAAAATCGGGATAATGCATTGTCCACTGGCAGTAGTCTGGCGTAGAGTTGGCACTAATCCCGCATTGACCAAAGAACTTTTACCCACACCAGAGAAACCGTGAATCACAATAACCTTACAATCATTCCTTATCACCCGTTCCACCAATTGCCGCACATCCTTTTCCCGTCCTGATGCGATAATTTCCGGAGCAAGTAGGGGCGCACCGACGTGCGCCCTATCTCCAACTGTTCCAACTAGTGAGAAAAGGTTAGAATGCTTACGGTACAACCTTTCTTCCCTCCTGCCTCCTGTTCCCCTCCTTGGAGGGGTTAGGGGTGGGTTCTGCCTTCTGCCTTCTTGCACCAGGGATGGAATACGACTCGCACCGATAAATGCCCTTAATCCTAATTGGGTTTCAACGGTTTGCTGCTCCTGTTTGCTTTTAAAGGCTTGAAGATAATCTTGAGTCCGCCAATAGAGTTCGTGTAAATCGCCTAAAATATCCAAATAAAGCCGAGGATTAGCTAAGGGTGTACTAAGATCATGGGCAGATTTTAATTGTGCGATCGCTACTTGCAGTTGGCCTAAATGAAAGTAAGATTGAGCTTGAATCCAATAACATCGACTTTGCAGTTCTTCTGCTATCCCGGTACTTTCTAGAAACATATTCGGCTGTAGGGGGTCGGGCGTAGCATTTGGATAGGTATATTTTGGTCTATATGCGAAAAATTGTCGCCCAAATGCTACGCCCCTACGGACTTCCATAGATCGCGTCTGTGGTAAGCTCTGATTACTATACTTTAATGCTGTTGCTGCTAACTCCCTTGCTTCTTGCCAACGCTTTTGAGCTAAGGCGACATCGGCTAAAAACAGATAATCAATGGCTAGTCGATCCTGTCGATTTCTTCCTTGGTCAAAGGCTAAAGCCTTTTCTGCTAAATCTTGCAGTTGTTGCCAATCCTTAAATTCCCGCAATACTGGACCAAAAATGCTAACGGCATCAGCGATTAAATCTGGACGTTGCGCCCGGTTAAAAGCAGTTAAAGCTTGTTGCAGATAGTCTTTAACTTTTATTTGATACTTTTGTATAATAGATCCTGTAACTGGTGTCATCTGGTTAATTTGGCAGAAATAACCATCAACCATTTCTGTTAAAACCAGTCCTTGATAGTCCCAACGGTGCAATTCCTGCCAATCTACCACAGCTTGCTCAAAATAATCGATCGCTTCCTGATGATTTGCCTGTCGCTTATGACAAATTCCTAATAAGGTGAATAAAGCTGCTGCTATTTCCGGTTCTAATCCTGGTTCTGCTAATTGTAACTCTACTAAAGCCGCTTCTAATTCTGATCGCAGTTCCAGCCACTGTGTCTCAATTATATCGTGTCCGCCTAAACAGTTATCATTTCCTTCTAACTTACAACTTTCTTCCTTCCCTTCTGCCCTCTGCTCTCTGCCTTCTGCCTTTTTCTCACCAAAGTATAAGTATTCAACCGGACATGATCTTAAATCTAACCCATCCTCTAACCATTGAGCTGCTTTTTCCTGAATCAACCGGGCTAATTCCTCACGACTCAGATTAAACTGACTACTAACCCCCCAACTTTCCATGTTTCTGGCAAACTGCATCCATTTAGCTTTTACTGAATCAGTTACCCAAACCACCACTGGAAAGGGACAATTGTTGCGGAACTCTTCCCTAACTAAATCAGCACTTGCCAGCATTGTCTCTAGGGATTGGACTGACTCTAACCCCAACACCATGAGCGCTGCCGGTTTTTTCCCCTGCAAATCTTTCTGAATCCGCTGATATAGGGCTGTATCATGGGGGTGCAGTGTGATGGTGTGAATATCTAGTGGTGATGATTCCTGGATGACTTGAATCAAACGAAACCTGAGGATGTCATAATTACATTGAGCAAAAATCAGTAAAAACTGACCCTGAAAGGCTTCTAAGGTAAACTCTAGTTCCTCTAGTTCTGTCTGATTTTCTGCTGTGATCCTAGGTTGCTGCGATTCACTCATCTTCAGGTTATCGCTTGGATGGGTTGTGTCTCAATGTTATCGCCAAATGGGTTTAGGGTTACCCTTAACCCGCCCCTTAAATCCAAGGTTAATAGCTTAAGTCCATTAAAATTCAGATCTTGCACCATTCTCAACAAACTACAAAACCCGCCGGTGAGTTTAAACTCACCGAAAGCGGCGGGAAGCCCATTCATTCCTTCAGGGATGGGAGGGATAGCCGCCCGCCGCTTTGTTGTTTGTTTTTTGTTTTTTGTTTTTTGACAAACAACTAACAACTAACAACAAATAACGCTTGCATCCCACGTACTTTAGTCGTGGGATGAGTTAACGGCTAATAACTCAAGTCCACGCTTTGTGGACAGCAAACCCTTACCCAGTCGTCTTTAGACGACTTTAGCTATGAGCCTGGAACTTAAGTTCCAGGCGGGGTAAGGGTTTCACCTTAAGTAATGAGTAATGCAGGCTAAGGCAGAGTAAATAGTTTATATGCGCACGCCTATTCCATTATTAGTAATAATAGCAAAAAGTAATTGGAATTGCAACTAATAGGGAACAGAACTAGCATCTTGCCAATTCCCAATTCCCAATTCCCAATTCCCAATTCCCAATTCCCAATTCCCAATTCCCAATTCCCAATTCCCAATTCTCAATTCTCAATTCTCAATTCCTCAGCATCTGCCAAAATAGGATTAATATCAAACCAGGACTCCTCGCGATCGCGATATTCAAACACCAGCCGACTATGAATTAATTTCTGATACCCATAATCCCCGCTCACTTTCTTGCGTTGTCGGACTTGTCGCAATAGAGCCCATTCTTGATCATCAATGTGAAGCGTCATGTCATTGCGACGGCGACGAATTAGACTCTCTAGAGTTTCACGAGTTAACTGACCTTTTTTGATATCTTTCTTTAACCAGGATAACAACAGTTTCAATAAATCCCGCACATGACCCCCTGTAACACGACACAAGCGGTCTAAACTATCTGGATGGTCAAAAATGTCATTTATTTGCTTTAACCGCTCTTCTGGGTCTATTTCGGGCAATGCTCTTGCTAAGACCATCTGTCGCATTAGTGCTATCCCTGCCTCACAATCACTCCCATCAATTTGCTGTACCTGTACCATGGGCAAAACTTTCGGTTCTTCCGGATAGCGCTGGATTAACCGGCCATAGGCATCTGCAAATTTTAAGGCTAAGGGCATAGTGTACACCACATGGCAATTAAACTTTTGCAAATATTCTGCTTGATCAATAAAAATATATTCCTGTTGGGATGTTCCCCAGTTTTTTGTAGTCCCCTCAATCCGCTCCAGTTCATCCACAATCACCACTAATCCCTTTTTGTTCTGCTTTTGTAATTGTGCGATCGCTGGTTCGATTAATTCCTGATTGATTGCGGCTAATAAGTCAGCTTTCTGAGGCCCCAAATACTGATTCAGCCGTTGTCGCAACCCTGAATCGGCTCTTGCTTTAGCAGTAATCTTACCAATCCCGAAGGCCAAAGACAGAGTTCCTTTATTGTCTGCCTTCACTTTCACCTCGTTTCCCCCTGGGATTTTTGAGCCTAACTCCACCTCTGACAAATCATACTCAGTCTGCAACAGTTCCGCTGTTCGTTTCAGTAACCGCTTCAATCCTTGAGGTTCACCAATGGCAATATTTTCCAGACTCTGACTAATCCGACGTGCGATCGCTAATAATACATCCGCAATATCCACATCTACCATTTCCAAGTCTTCAGTGGACTCAAAATAAACAACGTGGAACCCCTCTTCCTCCAATTTCGCCTTAAGCAGCAACAACTCCGTAGATTTTCCGCAGCCGATATGTCCCGTCAACAAATCACAACTTGGCTCATTGGCCGAGAATAGAGTAATATTATCCTTCAACTCCTCAATAATCCTGCCACCTCGGACTGTAGAAAAGTCGATATAGTATTTGCGGTCATCAGGATTAGCGATATTAATTGTCTGACCCGGATTTGTTGCCTTGAAAAATTTCAGTAAATCTATGCTCATCTTAATATTTTTTAATAATTAGTAAAGGTATTGTTTGAGTAATCGCATTCTACACAATCAAATTGAGAACAACATTGGAATTAGAGGCAGGTTGATAATATTGACTTGTCAATAGGTAGTAGGTGCTAACAAGTAGTGCGAGCATCTTGCTCGCATATAATTGCAAGCATCTTGCTCGCGTATAATTGCAAGCATCTTGCTCGCGTATAATTGCAAGCATCTTGCTCGCATATAATTACACCTATTGAAATAGCGAATTTGGAATAATTGTAGTGCAAGCATCTTGCTCGCGTATCATACCAAATCCAAGGAGAGTCAACCCCCGTATCATACCAAATCCAGGGAGAGCAAACCCCCGTATCATACCAAATCCAGAGAGAGCCAGCCTCCTATCGTAACAAATGATACCAAACCGGCACACACAAACCCGTTATATCACACCCTGTAGAGACGTTGCATGCAACGTCTCTACAGGGTTATCGCGATTTTCTTGAAACCCATTCGCGATCGCATCTTTAACTATTAAAAACCTGAGGGATACTTGCTTGTTATCCCATAGAGTTGTAAAATTTCCTTTCTATTGTTATTACATTTCGGGGCCATCCATGGAAATTTTTCAAAAAGTAATATCTATACTAGCCTTTTTGTCTATAGGCTTCTCTTTAACAGAAGTATACCTAACAGTGAACCCCATCTGGAAGCGAAAACATGAGCGTGTAGTCGCAGAAAGTATATCCGTTAGTGCCAATTTAGTTTCTTTAATTCCTGGATTTGTTTTTGGGCTTAACTTTTTGTTACAGGGAGAATATGTGGGTTTGATTGATACTGTTTTGTTTGCTGGTTTGGCTGTATTTTACATAGTTGTTGGTATGTCATTATGGGTGGAAGGAGAAAGAAAAAAAGGATTATGGACTTTAATCAAACAAACTTTAAACTTTGAAAGAAAAGAAGCTGGCGACTTGGCTAAGTCATTTTTTAAGCCTTCAGGCGCTCAAAAAATTATCAGCATTTTAGGTCAGTTAGCCATGATTGATGAAGTAATTGATCCCAGAGAAAAACAGTTTATCCAATCATTTGTTGACAATTGGAACATTAATTATTCCGTGGATGATAATTTAAGGATTGACAAAACAACAAACGCTGCTGTCAATTTGATTCAATTGCGTAACGATGTCACGGATTACTTGGCAACTTCACCACCCCAAAAGCAAGTATCTGAATTAAAAGATATAACTCAGGTTCTAATCAATATTGATCAAGAAGTTTCAGAACAGGAAAAGCTGATTATGGGAGAATTAGATGGTTTATTTTCTGCATATATTGCTCAAGAACCAAATGCTGCCAGATATCATGTAATAGTAGTTCCACAAAACGAAAGACAAGTTCAAGTAATAATGACTTCACTGCCGGAACTAACTAGATATGAAGTAGCAGAAGGAATTGCTTATAATAGTGATCCCTTTTACTCAAAAGAGTATGCAGACGTCATCTCTGATGGTTATCGCAGTCTTAATCTTTTCAGTATCGTGACTTTTAGTCTTCCTCAGTAAATAAATTATGGAGTTCTTTGAACATAGAGCAACATGAATTTAAATTCTAAATTATTATTGTTTTTCTTGATTGGTTTGATAGGCTTAATGATTGGTAGTACTACCGATTACTTCAGTAAGGTATTCTCCTATCTTATCAGCTCAGAGCAAAACCAGGCAAAAAGCAACACTAATAACCAACCTCCAGCACCTTTCATAACCCAAAACTTTGATGTAGTAGTTTATGGAGATGAACTGCAAGGAATATGCGCCGCTATCTGGGCTAAAAAAACTTTAGGTGACGAGGGTAAGGTTGCCTTAGTACGTTCTAATCCTGCTGATGAACTATTGGGAGGCTTATTAACCCGGGGAGGTTTAGCTTTTA
>JAAHGR010000001.1 GCA_010672425.1 Symploca sp. SIO2E6 | reverse complement strand
GATCGCATTACTCAAACGATAGTTCACGTTTACTAACAACACCATCTTGAAGATATAAATTGATTAATTATTGGTAATAAATTCCTCTTTCTTGAGCCATTGTATCAAAGTATTCAATTACATCAATTCCCAACAAACCTAAATAAATAAGCTACAAAAATTCAATATTGTTGTACATATATTCAGGTTCTAAACATTCCCAAATTAAGATTAAATCACTAATGATTTTTCCAATTGACTGACGTTGTTGACGAGTATAAATAATACCGCAATGTTTAATTCCCGTTGAAGCTAAGCTGAGAAAATCATCATCAAATGTGAAAATAACTCGTTTTTCGGACAAAGCGTAAGCCAATTGTTTCTCATCAGATGCACCGATCAAGCCTTCTTCTGGAGAGGTGCTGATCTTGAGGAGTAAAAGCGATCGCACTTCCTAATCCTCGCATGGTATCTAGTAAGCCGTGGGTTGCTAGAAGAATAATCCTGGCTTGGGGCATCAGTTCCTCAATCCTGGCTTTGGTAGCTTGCTTACCTATGATAGCTTGGGTATTCAATAAAGAAGCGATCGCTACAGCTTCCCGTT
Source organism: Symploca sp. SIO2E6 (assembly GCA_010672425.1). Lineage (GTDB taxonomy): Bacteria > Cyanobacteriota > Cyanobacteriia > Cyanobacteriales > Coleofasciculaceae > Caldora. Next base: position 31,464 of record JAAHGR010000001.1, on the reverse strand, counting down.
GAGCACCTGGTAGTGATGGTAGCTGTTGCAGTGATTCTCCCAAAGCCGGTGCAACCCAAGGCATGGTAGGATTGCCCACAACTAAAGCATCCTTTGCTCGGAAAGAAGACCAGTCATTTTCTCCCAACTGTTCCCGTTGCTGATGAGTCAAGGCTAGCAGTTGGATTGCAGGAGCAGTGAGAATAGTGTTATTTTAAAAAAGGTAAGCTCACAGCTAAAGTTATCTTTAGTCAAGGTGCGTAGGGCAGTGTTGAGTCTGCCAAAACGATATAATTTAACAAATCTATCCAATTCGCGATCGCCTTTTTGCTGAGCATTTTGCCACAGTCGCTCCAAATAAGCAATCTTTTCGACATCATTAAGTTGGTTGAACTGTTCCTCTGACAAAAGTTCCTGGGTTTCCTGCGGCAGAGGTTGTTCTATTGGTGTTGGTGTGGTATCTGGAGTTTGAGCCAGTACCGGCGAAAGCAGAATAAATCCCCAATTGACACCGACAATTGTCGCTAGAGCGATAAGGTTTATCCTAGGGAAATGCATAGCAAAAACAAGATCTAATACTTGACAATACCAAATCCAGTTTAGTCCCAAACTTTTACAATAGCGGAGCATCCTTGTTAATCACTTCCAGATTGGTTTCAAAACCATTATGAGGTGTCCATTGAATTGCACCATCACGACCAGTAAAATAGAAAATAATCTCCGATTTTCGCAAGAGTTGTGCTGTATCTGGATCTATGGTATTTGATGAAACAATGACCACTTGTGGTTGCAAGGCTTCTAACAATTCTGGTGCTAAGCTTTTTCCCGATAACCAAAGTACTTGAGTCGGAGGGAGATTACTAGTTTTAACTAACTGTTGTTGAGCATCCAGAGCTAATTTTCCCAAGAGTAACCAAGTCTGGTCATTGATTTGCAGCTGTAATATTGGTGGCTCAGGGTGAATTAACTTCATTATCGTAGAGCCAACAGCCATTTCTTGACCGATGGCAACTCGTTGGTAGTTTCCCTGTCGGGATTGCACTGCATTGGTGAGCTGATAGAGAAATGTGTTAGCTTCCAATGCGGCTACAGTATTCGGGGAAACTAGTTGTTCTGGGAGAGTATCGTAAAAATTCTTAATCGGCAAAGTTGCCAACATCTCTAACCAGCCACTCCTCAGACTAGGTTCCCCATCAAGAGCAACAGCCCAATCAATTTGATTAACCCCCTGTTGTTGCAAAAAAGGTAGCACAGTAAAAGTGGCTGTATTAGCTTCCCCACTATTAACTAATGTAACTTCCCCTTGGTCTTGAATTGCTAAAACTTGCTCTTGACCTGTAGCTAAAACTGTTACTTGAAACTGGGTGATCTTCGTCTGCCAAGCAGGAATGATCACTAAAGCTACACCAACCAAGACCAATAACCACCAACGACGTCGCCACTTCTGGCTAAGACAGCTGATACTAAGGAGCCCATATAGTAGCAACAGTTGCACAACCGCAATCTTTCCTACTGCTACTGAAATTCCTGGCAAGTTATTGAAGAAGCTTACTAGCCAAACTAATAACTGAACCGGATATTCTAAAAGCCAAGCGATGCTACTTCCTACTACTGGTAAAATTAATGATGTTATCCCACTGAGTACACCACCAATACTGATTACAGTAATTAATGGAGTACAAATCATATTTGCCGCTAAACTATAAGGCGCAAAGCTATAAAAAACAAATAATTGCAGGGGTAATGTCCATAAAGATGCTGCCAGGGGAACTGCAAGTAAGGAAGCCAGTGTAGGAGGTAACCAGTCCAATTGTTTGGTTAGTAGAGGTGCTGTCACTAACAATCCCAAAGTTGCCAGAAAGCTTAACTCAAACCCTAAATCCCAAATCCACAGAGGGTTCCACAGCAGCAAAATCGTAGCAGCAACTAACAGAGAACCCAAGGGTTTAGTCTTGCGTTGAGTCAATAAGGCAATTAATGCCCCCAATCCCATAATTGCAGCTCGCATCACCGAAGGTTGGAGACCAGTTAAGCCCACATAGATTACCAATACACTGAGTCCAATGATAAATTGCGATCGCCCGGACATACGCTTGGTTAACCCCAGTACCAAACCCAAAATCAAAGAGATATGAAATCCTGAGGCTGCCAATACATGAGCCAAGCCAGCAGCAATAAACTCGTCACGGATTTCGTAGGGCAAATCCACCGCACGTCTGCCCAAAACCATCGTACTTACCAACTGTCCAGTGGGACTTCCCAGCCAGCGAACTTGAGCACGCAGAATACGCTGCCGTAGTTTCCACCATCCCCAGGACTTCTCAGATATGGGCTCATAACTAGTAATTTGTAACCCACTCAGACCAGCAAAAGCACCTTGACGAGCCAAATAAGCTTTAAAATCAAATGCTCCGGGATTTTTAGGAGGCTTCGGTGCATACAACAGACCTGTAATCGCAATCCTCTGACCAATAGATAAACCAGTTGCTTGTAGTAAAGGCACCGTTACATATAACTTACCTGTAACTCCCTGACTTAAAACCCCATTATTATCTTTACCTTGGATTTCATTAAGTTGATCTGCCTGCAACCAAAATTGAGACTTCTGATTGCGGGTTTGGCGAGGTATACTTTCAACCTGGCCTTGCACCGTCACTGCACCATTAACCGCATCAATAAACTGGCTAATTTCATTGGAGGCAGGTTGCGGTATCCGCATTTGGAAATAGATTACTGCCAAAGCGGCAACGATGCCAGTTGCCAGCCAAAGTTTTGGTCTTGGACCCGTTCGCCAAAACCGGGGTAGAGTAATAGCTACTACCACCCCTAAAACACCCAAACCGATAACTAATAAGATATATTTTTCCCAGGAAACAGCACTAATTGGGAATCCCAGAATGGCTGTAGACAATAGACCTAGGATATAAGCGAAACTTAGCAAAGCGCCACTGGCAGGATTCATTACTATTGCTAGACCCAGCTTCCAACTCAGCACAGCATGAGGGCACAACGGTAAGATTACCGTATTTGCTACAAAAGCATTGTTGCTCCCAGAGCTAATGAGTAAAATAACATTACTTGTACTCAAGGGAATGTCTATATGAAGATATATATATCTTCTCCCTCAGCTCACCCAGCTCCCCCAGCTTTCTTAAAACAGGGATATCTATACCAGATTTGGTATTAGATCTTACCCAGAGCCATCACCGTATTTTGTCCTCCAAACCCAAAACTAAAATTAAGCACCCGCTGTACTTCTTCTCGACGCGGTTTAATCACTAAATCCAAATCAAAATCTGATTCCTGCAACCCCACACAGGGAGGCAAGAGTTGATGCCTCAATGCCATCAGGCAAAAAGCTGCTCCCAAAGCTCCAGAAACTCCCAATGTATGACCTGTAGCTCCTTTGGTAGAACTGACTGGAACACCTTGAGGAAATAGCTTTTGCATCAGTTCAGCTTCTTTCTGGTCATTTAGTTGAGTGCTAGTACCATGAGCATGGATATAGTCAATTTCAGCAGGAGAAATATGAGAGCGTTCTAAACATTGCTTTACAGCTGCGATCGCACTTTCCCGATCTGGATTTGGTGTAATAGCATGATAAGCATCAGATGTCAAGCCAAAACCCAAGATTTGTCCATAAACTGGAACTCCTCGACGGAAGGCTAAATCAGCTGACTCTAAAATTAAGACAGCTGCTCCCTCTCCTAAAACCAAGCCTTCCCGATGCCGATCAAAAGGGTAAGCACCAGTGGTTGCCAGAACACCCATCTTGTCGAATCCTGCGAGGGTCAGACGAGTGACAGGTGCTTCCACCGCACCAGCAATTACTCGCTGGCAACAACCAGTTTGGATTAGTTCAAAGCCTTGAGCGATCGCCCAAATCCCAGTGGCACAAGCTGCCATTGGTGCTAGTACTGGACCGATGGCTCCCACCTGACGAGCAGTTGCGATCGCGGCTTGGTGGGGAAGCAGATCTAACCAATGTTCTAAGTTTGTTGTTTGTTGTTTGTTGTTTGTCGTTTGTTGTTTGTTGTTTGTTGTTTGTTGTTTGTCGTTTGGAAATGAGGAATGGGAAGTAAGGAATTGGTAAGTGTCAAGATCTCCCTTGTCTCCCCATCTCCCCATCTCCCCATCCCCCCATCCTCCCATCCCCCTCGCCAGTTGCTCCCAAGAAGCTTGACAACCACGACTTGAACCAATTACAACACCGCAATCTGGTAGCGGCATTTCTAGAGCAGCATCCTGAAGTGCCTCTGCTACAGCTAGCTGGGTGAGTTCTTCCAAAGCAGATGATGTCTGATTAATCAATGCCAGGGGTCGGGGGGATAAATCTGGGAAAGGTTGGTGTATTTTAATGCTAGATTCACCGGCAAGCAGACGCTGCCAGCTAGGTTTGAGTCCACCCAAAGCAGAGACTAAACCGATACCAGTAACAACTATTTGGTTTAAGGACAAGGGAAATAAAGAGCACAAGAGGGATATGATATCAAATCCGGTGGAATAGTTACACTTCGGTGGCAATAAGGCTCCAAGGCAGAAGGCTCCAAGGGAAGAAAGAAGGTTGTAAGGTAGAAGGATAGGATAAGTGTTTAGCCGGATTTGATATGATACCAAATCCGGTATATATGAATCCGTTATATCCAGCCCTGTAGAGACGTTGCCTGCAACGTCTCTACAGGATTTCGCGGTTTTCTCAAAACACCGGGTAACTAACCAGGATTTGGTAAGAAGTTTGCAACTTGCTAGGAAACCGCTATTTTTTTAAGTTTTCACTGCCTTGAGTAACCTTGGCTGACTCAATCTGATCACCTCGTTGGATTGTGTCTACAACCTCCATACCTTTTTTGACGTAACCAAAGACAGCATAACGACCATCCAAAGAAGGCAGTTGTGACAAAGCAATGTAAAACTGAGAAGAAGCAGAGTCTGGGGGTTGGGAGCGAGCCATAGCAACAGCACCAGGAGTATGCTGTAACTCAATAGGAGTAGATACAGTATCTACAATTTTGCTATAAATAGGAGTGTCGGCACCTTTGGGCTTTATTTCCAAAGGTATATAACGAACTTGAGAAGTTTCTGGATCGACAAAACTGCCTGTTCCCAAACGTTCTACTGGAAAATTTGGGTCTTTCCCTTGAGGGTCACCACCCTGAACAACAAAATCTGGTACTACGCGGTGAAACACCAGTCCGTCATAGAACCCTCGCTCTACTAAATCAACAAAATTTCCTGCTGTAATTGGAGCATTAGTTCCATCTACTTCAATAGTGATCTTTGAGTCTTTAACCGTCAACACCACTGTAGCTTTTCCTTCTAGCCTGGGGAGATCACTTACTTGGGAACTAGGGTTTTGAGTGACAGAAGTAGATTCTGTTTCAGCGGTTGAGGAGTTTGCAGGGTCTAAAGCTGCCGACTCAGGCGTGCCACACCCTCCTAAAACCAGAACACCCAAAACCAATACTAATGATAGCCAGCGCTGGATTTTGATATGCATGTTTAATTCACCGTTAGTTTTGGCCTTAGCCACTAAATCATTTTGCATTGCCTTATGTAAACTGTGTTTGGGTAGGTAGATGGCAATACTGCTCGGTTAAGAGAAGTAATCGTAAAGATGAACTGGGGAAGAAGAATTGGGGCTTATCCGAGCAGTATTGAGCTAGATGGTGTCGAGCTACTTAGATTACAATCCTTCAAGGGGAACTACCAAGAAACGAGCAAGCTCTGCCCCTTGATTTTCCAGTTGCGACAGTGATATTGGCTGTCCAACTCGAGTTAGAGGAATTTCTCTGCGGTCTTTAACACGGAGGTAGAGAGTTCTGCGGGGGTTGATACCTTCTTTAATCTCTACTCGAATCGACTGAACATCTTGTATACGACAACTGAATTCTACCCGACGATTCTTTCCTGGAAGACCCCAGCGAAAAATCTTGACCATGCTTGTTTCCTTGTTGAACTCATTGTAACCACCTCCCACATCCCAAAGGATAAGCAGCCACAAGTAAATCCCCAAAAGCAGACCAGCAATACCGTAGAACCCCATAGCTACTCCCTGGGGAATGAACAGCAGTTGCGTTGCATCACCAACAGGAAGTAAATTGACTTTAAAGTAGCTAGAAAGCCCTGCTAAGAAGAAGCCTGCACCTCCGAAAGAGACAATTGTTGCCCACCAATAGTTGCTAAACCGACGGGAGCCTAAAACTGGCTGAAGAATTAGGTTGCCCTGTTTTTGGGTTGTTGTTACTGCTGTCATGATCATAATTCTGCACAGATACTTTAGTATCGCATCCGCAATGGATGGAGTGAAACACTTCCAGACTTGCCAATTTGGCTAAGAGAGGGCTAATCTAAAGAAAATCTGAAGAATTATGTATCAATTTGTAAAATTTATGATATTCATTATTATTAAAATAAGCGCTGCCATAGCTGTCTTTCTGAAAAGAAGATTGTGAAAACAGTGTAACAATGTGATAAGTTAAGAAACATTAAGCGACCACTGGTTTAAATAACATCTTGTGGTAAGCGATCGCCGGACACCTGCTTTGAAGCTCGAGTTAGCTAAACTAACCGACCTTCGAGGAGTTTCACAGTTACGGCTGTGGAAATGTCGGTTAAAAGCGCGAAAGCGCCAATATCGAAATCCTTGCAAATCATTTAGTTAGTAAGGTAAGAGGATTTGAAATTATGACCATAGCACTAGGAAGAGCACCAAGTCAGAGAGGATGGTTTGACGTCCTCGACGACTGGCTCAAACGAGACCGCTTTGTCTTCGTTGGTTGGTCTGGTCTGCTACTATTCCCCTGTGCCTTCCTGGCTCTGGGGGGCTGGCTCACCGGTACAACCTTTGTTACCTCTTGGTACACCCACGGTTTGGCTTCCTCCTACTTGGAAGGTTGCAACTTCCTAACTGTGGCAGTATCTAGTCCTGCTGACAGCATGGGTCACTCCCTGCTGTTCCTCTGGGGACCTGAGGCTCAAGGCAACTTCACCCGTTGGTGTCAACTTGGAGGACTGTGGAGTTTCGTAGCCCTCCACGGCGCCTTTGGCTTAATCGGTTTCATGCTCCGGCAATTTGAAATCGCCCGCTTGATCGGACTACGGCCTTACAATGCTATTGCTTTCTCCGCCCCGATCGCGGTATTTGTCAGCGTCTTCTTGATGTATCCTTTGGGACAGTCAAGCTGGTTCTTTGCACCCAGCTTTGGGGTAGCGGCAATTTTCCGCTTCCTGCTGTTCTTGCAAGGGTTCCACAACTGGACTCTCAATCCCTTCCACATGATGGGAGTAGCTGGTGTCTTAGGTGGAGCTTTGTTGTGTGCCATCCACGGAGCAACGGTGGAGAACACCTTATATCAAGACGGCGAAAAATCTAACACCTTTGGTGCTTTCAGCCCAACCCAAGCGGAAGAGACCTACTCCATGGTAACTGCCAACCGTTTCTGGTCACAGATATTTGGCATTGCCTTCTCTAACAAACGTTGGCTACACTTCTTCATGTTGTTTGTACCAGTAACCGGTTTGTGGATGAGTGCAGTAGGGATTGTGGGATTAGCTCTGAACCTGAGAGCCTATGACTTTGTATCCCAAGAAATCCGTGCGGCTGAAGACCCAGAGTTTGAGACGTTCTACACCAAGAACATTCTGCTCAATGAGGGTTTGAGGGCTTGGATGGCTCCTCAAGACCAACCCCATGAGCACTTCGAGTTTCCTGAGGAAGTTCTTCCTCGCGGTAACGCTCTGTAACATTTTCTTTTGGATGAGTGCTGAACTCTCTCGCTTTCAGCATTCGTCACTTCTTGTTCATCATTGTTGAAGAGGTATTACCAAGTGGTAGCACTTTCTGGTAGTTCTATAGTTGCGGGGAATCGTGACCAAGAATCATCAGGTTTTGCCTGGTGGGCTGGTAACGCCCGTTTAATCAATCTATCTGGTAAATTGTTGGGGGCTCACGTTGCCCACGCTGGACTAATTGTCTTTTGGGCTGGAGCCATGACCTTGTTTGAGGTGGCTCACTTCATCCCAGAAAAGCCTATGTACGAACAGGGCTTAATCCTGATGCCTCACCTAGCCACTCTAGGTTGGGGTGTTGGACCTGGTGGCGAAATTGTCAACACCTTCCCTTATTTTGTGGTTGGTGTACTGCACTTGATTTCTTCGGCAGTCCTTGGTCTTGGTGGCATTTATCACGCCATTCGTGGTCCTGAAACCTTAGAAGAGTACTCTGACTTCTTTGGTTACGACTGGAAAGACAAGAACAAGATGACCAGCATCATCGGCTTCCACCTAATCATGTTAGGTTGTGGAGCTCTCTTGCTGGTGCTCAAAGCCATGTTCTTCGGTGGTGTATATGACACCTGGGCACCGGGGGGTGGTGATGTTCGTGTCATCACTAACCCAACCCTAGATCCTGGAGTTATCTTTGGTTATTTGCTGAGTGCTCCCTTCGGTGGTGAAGGCTGGATCATTGGTGTCAACAATATGGAAGACATCATCGGTGGTCACATCTGGATTGGTCTGATTTGCATCTCCGGTGGTGTTTTTCACCTGCTGACTAAGCCTTTTGGTTGGGCTCGTCGTGCTTTCATCTGGTCTGGAGAAGCTTATCTCTCCTACAGCTTGGGTGCCCTGTCCCTCATGGGCTTTGTTGCTTCCATGTTCGTTTGGTTCAACAACACCGCCTATCCTAGCGAATTCTACGGTCCAACTAATGCTGAAGCTTCCCAAGCTCAGTCTTTTGTCTTCTTGGCTCGTGACCAACGTCTAGGTGCCAATATTGCGACTTCTCAAGGTCCTACAGGTCTTGGTAAGTATCTGATGCGTTCTCCTACCGGTGAAATTATCTTCGGTGGTGAAACCATGCGCTTCTGGGATTTCCAAGGTCCCTGGCTGGAGCCTCTACGGGGTCCCAATGGTCTGGATGTTGACAAACTAAGGAACGACATTCAACCATGGCAATTGCGTCGTGCCGCTGAGTACATGACTCATGCTCCCAACGGTTCTATCAATTCTGTGGGCGGCATTATCACTGAGATTAACGGTTTTAACTATGTTAATCCCCGTGCTTGGTTAGCAGCCTTCCACTTTGTTATGGGCTTCTTCTTCCTAGTTGGTCACCTCTGGCACGCTGGTCGTGCTCGTGCGGCAGTTGCCGGATTTGAGAAAGGTATTGACCGAGAAGCTGAACCAGCTTTGGCTATGCCTGATATCGACTAGGTTCTTCAATTGCAGCAAGTAGCTGTAAGTATTTAAACAATTCAATAGGCTCCTGTGCTAAAAGGCAGGAGTCTTTTTTTATACTCACCGTGCATCGGCGGGAAGCCCATTCCTTCTCTAGATGGGAGGGATAGTCGCCCGCCGCTTTGCCGAGCGTTGCTCACCATGCTTTGCATTCGCAAATGTTGTTTGTTGTTTGTTTTTTGTTTTTCTTAAACATTCAACTAACAACCAACAACTTGCTAACGCTTGCATCCAACGTACTTTAGTCGTGGGATGAGCTTAAATCTTGCACTATGCATCAAAAATACTTAATACCGTAAGCCAGAGCAATCAATTTCAGTACTGAAACCCCTAAAACCTCCTCTCATACTCGATAATCGCCCTATGATCCTCAGAAAAATCCGTCCCCGCACGCACTCTTAGATTATCATTCAACCGATACCGCAGATTAAACTGGGGAGGTTCAGAATTAGTTAACTCCTTCAACACAGAAACCGAGAATTTATCCGTAAGATCTACCCCAGCCTCCGCACTCAATCCTAAACCGGAAGCTCGATCTTCATCATCGGTAATTGTGGTGGGAAACAGGCGAAACTCACTCAAACCGACGGCATCTCCAATGATATTACTAACATTGCCGAGTAGTGCCGTTCCTGCTAAATTCGCTAAACCGAGGGTACTATTGCCTCTACCCAAGGTTTCCACAAAACCCCCCCCCAAGAGTACCACTATTTCTGATTCGGTACGAGGGGGATCACTGGTTAACCTTAGACTCTCGTTAAATTGGTCTTCGGTTCCCCTTAAAGATTCTACTAATTCATCAGCCGGTCCTTGTACTTTAGCTTGAATGCGAACAGTTTGACTACTGCCAAAATCGCTGGTTAAGAAGTCGTCACTAATCTCTGTGGAGAGACTACCGACGGCAGCGGTACTACCTAAACGGCGCAATCTATTGGTTTCTTGTACCGATGCTACTAACTGTATATCTAAATCGGGGTTGAATCCTTGATTGGGAGTGAAGATAGCTGTATTTTCGTAGCGTCTATCTAAGCGGAATTGGGTGGTAAAGAGATTGACTTGACCTCTGTCTAGGGCAATGATACCTTGGGGAAGGATCTGATCTAAAGAGCCGTTGAGAATTAGGTTGCCGGAGGCAAGGAAATTGAGGAGAGGGTCTTGCCTAATTTGGATGTTGCGAGCTAATAATAGTTTTAAGTTATTAAACTGAATGGGAGAGTTAGTCGTAGCATCATCTGTGGTGGTTGGCTGACGCTCTTCTGCTAGTTTTACTTGACCATCAAACAAGTCCAATTCACCACTAATAACTGGACTTAGGGCAGTACCAGCTACTACTACTCCCCCTTGAACACCGCCGCTGTAAATACCTTTGAGATTGATTTCTAGTTCTCCTATATTTACAGTTAGGGGATTTTCTTGGGGAGTGGGTTGATTAATGGGGATAGTTCCTAAGGCGGTAATTTTACCGCCACCATAGTTAGCTTCTAAGTCTACAACTTCAATGCGGTCTAAGTTGAAGGCGACGTTACCGGTAACGTTAGTTAAAGGTTCTGGTAGAGCTTGGGCTTTAATGGTAGCATTGTTGACTACAGCTGTCCCTTGGGCGATTAGGGCTTCGGTTTGATTAGTTGCTTGGTCATAGATACCATTAATCGATAATTTGACATCTCCGGTACCTTCCCCTTTTACCCAGGCAACTTGACGCCCCACTAACAGGTTTAATAAGGCTAATCCTTCGTTTTCTACATCGATGTTGAGGCTGAGGTTCTTGGATTCTGGTGCTACGGTAGCAACGGGTAATTGGTAGGGAATACTGCCTTCGATACTTAAGGGTTCAGCATCGGCAACGAGGCGGATGGTAGTACCAAAGTTGAGGCGAGCATTACTATAGTTAAAGCCTCCTTTTACTTCTTCCACATCCTCCTGGTTTAAGGTAGCATCGCTAATTCTTACTTCCCCTCTAGCTTGGGGATTACTGATACTACCGGAAAGGGTTGCCGTAGCATTGATTAAGCCACCAAAGCCGACGGCAGGGGGTAACTCCACAAATTCTTCTAGCAAGCTTCGCACTTGAGCCACCGGTAGATTACCTAATTGTAACTGACCGGATTGGTTTTCCCCGCCGATACTACCGGAGAAGCTGGCTAAACTTTCTCCTGAGGCTAAGCGGAATGGTAGGAGGGTGAGTACACCATTTTGGAATTCCCCTTTGGCAACCATAGTTTGAGCGCTGTAGTCACCCCATTGCCAATCTTCCCCCGCCAGGTCAAAATCTGCTTGGATGCCAGCGGCTGGAGAAGCATTGAGGTTGACTGTACCGGTGAAGCTACCTGTAGCTTGGGCAAATTCTGGTAGGGGGGAAGCTTCTTCCCGTTGTTGCCGCTGTCGCTTGAGGAGTTGCTCGATTTCCGCTAGACGCCGGAGTTGGTTTTGTAGGGAACTTTCTGGAGAACCTACTGGTACAATGTTAAGGTCGGCAGCTCCGTCATAGCTAGGAAATAACCCGGGGCGATTGAGATCCGGCAAGTCGAAGAATTGCAGGGCAGTAAGGACATCCTGCAATTCTCCTTGGACTACCTGGAGTTTACCAGCAAATTCTGGACCTTGGGTAGTGGGGATGAAGTTACCGGCAAGGAGGTACTCCCGGTTCTCTTTTTGGAATTTCCCATCGGTGAGAGCAATGTTGCCGTTGGGTTGATAGGCTAACTTGGCACTAAAGATATCCCCTCGGAGAGTACCAAAGATCGGTTCAGCAATCTCGACATTTCCCTCAATACCAAAGTTGTTGAGGTTGACGGCTAAATCGCCGGAAAGTTTGCCGGAGAGGGGTTGGGAGGCAATGGGTGCAGGTAGGGGTGTGACTTCTTTGAGGAAACCGATGGGGAAGTTTTCTGCTTCTACGGAAAGGATTTCCCCTTGCCTGGTACCTTTAGCAACTGCTAATAATTCCTCTTCCTGACTACTACCTTCAGCAAACAGCTGCCTTCCCTGGATATAGAAGGAAACTGGCTGATAGTTGGAGTCGAGAGCCAGCTGAATCTGATCCTCCCTAGTTGTTCCTGCCAACTGTAAGTTTACTCCTGTTCCTGGTACTGCTGCTACGGTACCAGTGAGTAGGGGGTCAAATTTGAGACCATCAATGGCAAAATCCTTTAAGGCTAGTTTACCATTAACATCGGGAGCTGTGGGAGTACCAGCAATCTTACCAGCAAAATCCGCTAAACCCACTACCTTAAAGTCAGCGGCGGGAAGCGGCAGTTTCGCTAAATTCAAATCTGTTGCCGTTACATCCAAATCCAAATTATTGATAGCTGCTAATGAACCCGGTTGATTGGTGAGAGTAGCGACATTCACCCCAATAAAACCCCTAGCCGCTAATCCTGGTGCTTGAGCCTGTTGTAATTCTATCCCTTCCCCAGTCCAACGAAATTCTGTAGCCAGAGGTCCTGGGATGACAGCCAATCCTTGACTAAAATTGAGTATACCTTCGGCACGTAAGGATTGTCCAAGAGCCACTGGTGTGGGATTGCGGATACTACCAGATACCTTAACCCTACCACCTAAACTACCAACAAGATCGGGGGAAAAGCTGCTTAACTGAATACCATTTGGTTCTACTAATGCCTGTAAGTTACCATAATTAAGGCTAAGTTGAGTTGCCCTCAGGGTACCTCCTGCTACCTTGAGGCTACCACTACCAGCAGCACTGATGGTATTGGGGGAGATATCGTTAATATTGCCGGAAGCGAGGAAGGTACCAGTGAAAGGACCGCTGAATTGAGGAGGTAACTGGGGTGCTAAACTACCTAAGCTGACACCATTAGCTGTAACGTTAGTCCGCCAATTGCCTGCTACTAAGTTCAAGTTCGAGGCTTGGAGAGTGGCTCCCGCTAGGTTAAGGTTACCACCACCAGTAGCATTAATAGTATCGGGGGCGATTTGGTCGATCTTGCCGGAAGCTTGGAAGCTACCGGTGAAGAGTCCATTGAATTGAGGTGGTAACTGGGGTACTAAACTGCCGACTCTCACCCTGTTGGCGGCTACCTTAGTTTGCCAATTCCCTGCTACTAAGTTCAAGTCGGAGAATCCCAGCACACCTCCTGCCACATTCAGATTACCACCACCAGTAGCCTTAATTTGATCCGGCAAGATGCGATCGATCTCACCCGTAGCTTGGAAACTACCACTGAAGAGTCCGTTAAATTGAGGGGGAAGTTGAGGTACTAAGCTACCCAATATTACCCGATCCGCTGCTGCATTAGTCCGCCAATTGCCTGCGGCTAACTTCAAGTTGGAGAGTCTCACAGTACCTCCTGCAATATTCAGGCTACCACCACCAACAGCATTAATCGCCTTCGGTGAGATTTCCTCGATATTGCCAGAAGCTTGGAAGCTACCACTGAAAGGTCCTTTGATTTGAGGGGGAAGTTCCGGTACTAATCTTTCCAGAGTCACCCGACTAGCTTCTACATTACTCCGCCAACGTCCTGCTGCTAACCTAAAATTAGAGGCTCTGATTACACCTCCCGCTACATTTAGCCTACCACCACCAATAGCAGTAATGGTCTTCGGTGAGAGATCTTCCAGACTACCCGCTACCTGAAATGTACCACTGAAAGGCCCCTTTAAAGTTGGTGGTATCTCCGGGGTCAGACGCCCTAAGTCCAAACTAGTTGCCTGTACCACCCCTTGCCAACGACCACGGGATAACTGGATTTCATTAGCGATGACCCGACCACCAGCAAGATTGATTCTACCAGAACCTTTACCACTAATCCCGGATAAAGTCAAGTCATCTAGATCTGCAACTAAATTGAACTGACCATCGACTGGACTGCGCCATTGGGGTGGTACTTCAGCAAGACGCTCTAATTTTATACCAGAAGCCCTTACCAGGGAAGAAACTCGACCCTGTTGCAGCTGCACATTAGTTAAACTGACTAAGCCACCCACCACATTCAGGTTACCAGCACCAATAGCAGTAATATCTTCTGGTTTAAAAGAAGCCAGAGTCCCTGCCAGATTAAAGGCACCAGTGAAGCGTCCCTCAAATTTCGGTGGCAGATCCGGTGTCAGCTGACTCAAAGCCAGATTTTGCAACTGTGCTAACCCTTGCCAACGTCCCCCGGCTACCTGTAGATTCGACAGTTGCACAGAACCACCAGCCAGGTTAAGATTCGCACTACCCTCGGCACGATAATTCTGGCTATTCGCCAGAGGCACTACTACTTGCGTTTTACCAGAAACTGGTCCTAGGGGCAGGGGTAACTTAATATCATAGAGGGAAGCGATCGCGTCTCCTGGAATTTGGTTAGCCTGAAGAGCGAAGACTAAATTCGAGTTCTTCCCTAAACCAACTTCTCCCTTACCCTTCACCAAGCCGCCAGCCGTTGGTTGTGCCTGTAACTCATTAACCTGCAACTTTTGGTCAGCAGTCGTTAACCGAAAATCCGCACTAACCTTGTCAAAATCAACCTTATCGACTTTAGTAACATTAGTATTAACCAGTTTACCAGAAACGATCGGTTGATCTACCGGTCCAGTTACTTGCAAATCCGTCTTCACCTTACCCACCACCGGCACCGGCAACTTATTCAGCTTCAAAGTTTCCCAAGCCTGCTTCACCGTCACCGGTTGGGTTTGTACCGCCAGGTTAAACTCCCCCTCCGTATCAAGGACACCATTAACCTCACCGAGAATCTTACCAAATTCTCCCGTAACCCGATCCAAGCCAACCTTCGTTCCCTGAAAACGCAACAGGCCATTGCTCTTACTAAAAGGCTGAGGCAACTGAGCTATTTGTGTTGTCAAATCTTTAATCTTTAAGACACCAAACAACCCCAAAGGTTGATTAGGTCGTAACTGCAACTCCACATTGCCAGAGGCTTGACCAGCTTGCAGTATCAAGGGTAACTGAATCAGCCTACCCGCCTCCATCACCTCTACATCCTGAGCCGAAACCATCACATTAGTTGACTCCGTGGGACGATAGTCCTCCCCCTTAAGAGTGAAATCCCCCCCATTCACCAGCTGACCCTCGACATCAAAACGCAGTCGCTTGCCATCCTCCAACAATGTCACCTTACCGTGAGGCACAACAACCGCCACAGGATCATTAGGATTACCCCGATTACCCAGAGGCACTAAGACCACATCAGCATTACGCACTCGGATTTTCCCCACCTCAACCTTCAGCAGCCCCTCTTCTCCCGACTCCTTAATTTTCGTCGCCATCCAGACACCGTTAGCATCCTGCTCCACATAGAGATCCGGATTAATCAGAGTGATATCCAGTTCTAGGATACGATTAAACAGGAGTTTCACCGGGTTAAAGGCCACCTGCACTGCCTCAATCGTAGCTCGATCCGAATCCGTCGCGGTTGCAGGCAAAGCAGCAGCACCAAAGCGCAAACCATTAATAGAGAAGCTTTCTACCTCCCCAATCTCCACGGGACGATCCAGTAAACGGGTCAAATCCTTCTCCACCAAGGGTGAGAGCATTTGTTGAATAAAAATCAAAGCGCCAACGATACCACCCCCAATACCAACGACGACTACCACCAACGAACCGATTAAAATACGTCGTAGGGGGAAGCGTAGTACCCTGTTGGGGACAACTGCTGATTCTGGATTAGTAGAATTGGACTCTGGTGGTTGATTCTGGGGATTATCCGTCATTAATTGTGCTCCTTGCACCTGTAGATGATGGATATATGGCTTGCTATTAACCCAAGTTGCTAGTTATTAGTAGATCCCCCTCCCGTCTCCCTTGGAATCCCCCTCCCGTCCCCCTTGGAATCCCCCTCCCGTCCCCCTTTGAAAGGGGGAAGCCGGACGATACTACGCTTTGACTTCCACGGTTCGCCGGACGATACTACGCTTTGACTTCCACGGTTCGCCGGACGATACTACGCTTTGACTTCCACGGTTCGCCGGACGATACTACGCTTTGACTTCCACGGTTCGCCGGACGATACTACGCTTTGACTTCCACGGTTCGCCAGAGGATGCTAGGCTTTTAGTTCCACGGGGGACTTGAAATCCGGTCCCCCCCTTGTTAAGGGGGGTTAGGGGGGATCTCAACACGCTGATACTTGTAACTAGCAACTTACGTTATCAGTATATATGTAGTATTAGTTGCTCAATATTATGTTCCCTTCTTTTTGCTGTTTGTTGTTTCTCCCCTAAACTGTACACTATTCACTTGTCAGTCTGAATAATGTATGATTATGCATCCTCAACTACAGCAAGTATTTGATCAGGGTCAAGTGCTCAAAGTCATCAGCGGCTTGAATAATTTTGACCCCAAGCGTGTTGCTGCTACTATCCAAGCAGCTGATCGAGGTGGTGCTAGTTTTGTAGATATCGCTGCTGCTCCAGCTTTGGTAAAGTTAGCACGAGAGTTGACTAATTTACCAATTTGTGTATCAGCAGTGGAACCAAAACAGTTTGTGATGGCTACCCAAGCCGGTGCTGATCTGATCGAAATTGGTAACTTTGATAGCTTTTACGCTCAGGGACGCCGGTTTGAAGCAGAAGAAATACTAGCATTGACCAAGGAAACGCGATCACTTCTACCTGACATCACCCTATCTGTTACCGTTCCCCACATTCTTCAGTTAGATCAACAAGTGGAACTAGCCGAAGAGTTAGTAAAAGCAGGTGCTGATATTATTCAAACCGAAGGCGGCACCAGCAGCAAGCCCCGTTCAGCGGGAACATTAGGTTTAATTGAAAAAGCTGCACCCACCCTAGCCGCAACTTATGAAATTTCCCGTGTTGTCACTGTACCAGTACTATGTGCTTCCGGTTTATCGAATGTAACAGCACCAATGGCAATTGCCGCTGGTGCCAAGGGTGTTGGTGTCGGTTCTGCTATCAATCAATTGGGTAACGAAGTGGCAATGGTTGCTGCTGTTCGTAGTTTAGTAGAAGCCTTAGCCGCAGTTTCTCCTAACCGCGTTAAAGTTTAAACACTTTTGGAGTTCTGTAGGGGCGTTGGCGAAGCGCTCCTGGGGAGCTCTTGAAAAACTATAAATGAATATAGGATGCCTAAATTCCTTGATATGACCAGAGAGATTTTAGATTTTAGATTTTAGATTTTAGAATTCAAACGATCACGAGCCCCTAAATCCTTCTGTTTAAGGGTGAATTGTACTGGCGTGACACACTTAAAATGATTGAATAGATTTTGGCTCAAACCCTTATTTGACAAGGAAGCCGTCGATTTCCTATTCCACCATTTTAGCTGTGTCGCGCCAGTACTTGGATTGCAAGAGTGCCAATTGCTTGCAATCCCAATTACTTTTTGCTAATATCATGAACAATGGAGAAGGTGTGCGCATATAAACTATCTAACACCTAAGACCTAATCATGGTTCAACTTCAACCGTCCCAATCCAGGCAAAAATCTTTGCCCACCATGTATGATCTACCTAGCGAAGACCCGGAGGAATCTGGTTTAGTGGACGAATTTCATGATGTTCAACCGAATTTATTGAAAAATACCTGTCAATCTCCTAATTACTCTTCTCAAGACTATTTTATTGCCAAAGATCTCAATCTGTACTACGATCCGGAGCATCCCCGGTACAAGCGACCGGATTGGTTCTTAGCCTTGGGTGCTCAGCGGAGTAGAAATCAGCAAGAATTACGCTTGAGCTATGTAATGTGGCAAGAAGAAGTAACTCCATTTTTGGTGGTGGAGTTGTTGTCCCCTGGAACAGAGGACGAAGATTTAGGATTGACGGAGCGCAAAAAGGAAAAACCACCAACGAAATGGGAAGTGTACGAAAAAATTCTACAAGTACCTTATTACGTTATCTATGATCGTTATAAAAATCAGTTTCGCGCTTTTGTGTGGCAATCAGGGAAATATAAAGAATTAGAACTATCCCAAGAAAGATTGTGGTTAGAAGAGTTAGGATTGGGTTTGGGTTTATGGGAGGGGAGTTATGAGGAAGTAACAGGAAAGTGGTTGCGCTTTTACGATAGCATGGGCAATTGGATTCCCACACCAGAGGAGAGAGTTGAGCAAGAACGAAGAGCCAAAGAACAAGAGCGACTTGCCAAAGAACAAGAACGAATAAGGGCAGATAATGCAGAAGTTACGATCCAACAGTTACGCGATCGCCTGTTAAAATTGGGGGTTGAGCCCAATAGCTTGCCCTAATTAGGGTTTGCTGAATAAGTAATAAGTAAAACTCATTACTGATTACTGTAAGTGTTGCTTTAAATCCCGAATGGCCGCACTAGTATTGCGTTGGTAAGCAATGTTGATACAGCTTGCGATCGCACTTTGTAAATCAAAGCTTGGAAAGTAGAGGCTTTGGGTTTGAAGTTGATATTTTACACCTTGCAGCTGATAAATTAATAGTTTCTGCTTCTTCAGTAGCCAGACTTCAGGAACCCGATAGGGAAGATAATCTTCTATGTCGGAATAACTGGTGACATCAATTTCGATAACTAAATCTGGAGGCGGATCGTTTTGCCAATCAATTCGCTTTTTGCCGCAAACCGCTTGCCAATTATCAATGTAGAAGCAATAGTCTGGTTCAATGCCACTTTCTTCTGGCAATGTCATGGTTACAGGGGTAAATGCATCATATTCTCGTTCATCGGCATCCAAAAGGGTTGTGACAATACTGGCAAT
Organism: Symploca sp. SIO2E6; assembly: GCA_010672425.1. GTDB lineage: Bacteria > Cyanobacteriota > Cyanobacteriia > Cyanobacteriales > Coleofasciculaceae > Caldora. Next base: position 12,599 of record JAAHGR010000001.1, on the reverse strand, counting down.
TAAATGGGCATCTTTTCCATGGATAGGCAAAGGGGACATCAGCAATACTTCTCCATGGCGATACTTCAGGCGCGGGATTGAACCGTCTCCTCGCATATCAGACAAAGTCTGATACTCTTGCCAGGTTGCAGGTAATCGTAATACTGAGCCTACAGGCAAGTGAATTTTTTCTGGTGAGACGAGGGCAAACATAGTCTAGGCTCCCTTGGCAAACGCTAATAGTCTGAGAGTTGCCTATTTTGAGATTAACATGAATGACATCTCCAAAAACTCAATATTGACCTTAAGTAATATAAGGGTTTCAGGTTCTTTTCTGGAGATATATAATGCTCATTACTTCAAAACCCAAATCAATCGACTTATTCAGCAGACCCCATTTAGCATGTGGTACTTACTGAGGCAAAGTAGAATCGATATCTCCGCTGCCTTGTCGGGAGTTAATCCGCAGTGTTACCTTATCTCTTGATAGCCCGTAGCTTAAAGGAACAGAACTCGCCGCAAGGTTGGATTTACCTTCATTTACTAATACATCATAGGAGTACTTGGTAGCAAATCCATTGATTGCTGCAATTCTATCGGGAGTTGCAGGGTGAGTATCACTTGCCGTCACTCCTAGGCGACTCAATACCGTCATTACTGTCTGGCATCCTTGGGGTTTAAACCCTGCTCGCACCATATAAGTGTAGCCCAATTCATCGGATTCAAACTCTTGATGGTGGTTGAGTTCGCGCCATTCCTGTAAACGCTGCGCCTCCTTCTGTGCATAAATCTCATCAATCCGAGCGACTGCCTCTTTCACGCGACGCTCCTTTCCTCCTCCAAATATACTACCAACTAAATTTCCGATTAAACCACCTTGGCGACCACCTAAAAAACCCTCTAATAAAATTCCTGCATTTCCTGCTACCCAATCATTAACACCGATTTCTTCTAAATCGTTGCGTAAGTCCTCTTCTTCAGCCGCAACTTCCTCAATGGCTTCGGCTCGAAGTTGTTGTAAAATACGTTCTCGTTCAGCAGATCCCACAGCGATATGATTTTTGATGTGGTGTGCCATTTCATGACCTACGACACAAGCAATGGCATCGACATCTCCGTGTAATCGATCTAGTAACCCACTATAAAATGCCACCAAATTGACATCAGCGGCAAAGGCATTAACATCATATTCTGGGGAAATGTAGACACGCCAAGGGGAATAGTCTAGTTTATTCGCTCTAGCTATTCGCTCTACAATCCGATAGAGCGCGTAGTAATCTTCTGGCAACTCCTGTTTCGCTTGTTTGAAGATTGCCTCAGCATTCGCAGGTCTTGCTTGTGCAGTAGTTGTAGTGTTATATAGGTAGTCTGTTTGTTTTACTGGAGCCGCGTTAGTTGTCATACCAGTATTTAAAAGTAAGACGGACAAACAAGTCCATAGGAAAGATTTACGGTAGTATTGAGATGTAAGTTTCACTTCGGCTTCCTCCGATTTTATAATCAATACCAGACTTGTTAAAATAAATCCGGATTCCTCATAAAATCAGAGTCAGCTTTTCTTAGAACCTTGAAAACTTATCTAGAAACAATCTTTCAGAGCATAGACAACCTGCTGCTGTTCCTCCAAAGACAACTCTGGGAACATTGGTAAAGACAATACCTGATGACAGACTTGCTCAGTTACTGGCAAATCACCAGGTTGATAGCCTAAATTTTGGTAAACTGGCTGCAAGTGCAAAGGAATTGGGTAATAGACCATAGAAATAACACCTCGTTGCTGTAGCTGGTTACGTACCTGATCCCGATCGCTGCTACTGCTGCTATCTTTAGTTAGGCGAATTGTGTATTGATTCCAAACTGCATGAGCATTAGGGGTTTCTTGGGGAACTACTACTTCCGGTAGAGGCTGCAACAGTTGCTGATAAGTAGCAGCAAGTTGACGACGAGCATCATTCCACTGATCCAGGTAAGCTAGCTTGATACTCAGGATAGCTGCTTGTAGAGCATCTAAGCGACTGTTGATGCCAGTTGCTTCATGGTAATAACGTTGGTTACTGCCATGTGCTTTGAGCATACGGATTGATGCTGCTAGGTTCTCATCGTTAGTAACCACTGCACCACCATCGCCACAGGCTCCCAAATTTTTGGTAGGAAAGAAGCTAAAACAGCCCAGATGTCCGATGCTTCCTACTTTTTTGCCCCGCCATCGAGCACCAGCAGCTTGAGCACAGTCTTCAATCACGACAATATCATGAGCTTGGGCTAAACTCATAATTGCATCCATATCCACTGGTTGCCCGAACAGGTGAACTGGGATAATCGCTTTAGTTTTCTCAGTAATGGCTCCTGCAATCTTGGTGATATCCAGATTAAAGGTAGCAGCATCGATATCGACAAAAACTGGCTTAGCGCCAACAGCAGTAATCACTTCAGCCGTGGCAATAAAGGTAAAGGAGGTAGTAATTACCTCATCCCCAGGTCCGATTTGTAAGGCGCGTAGTGCCAAGTAAAGAGCATCGGTGCCAGAGTTGCAGCCGACACCTTCAGCAGTACCTAGGTAAGCAGCAAATTGCTGCTCAAAACTTTTTACTGGAGAACCACCGATATAATAACCAGAGGTTAACACTTCCTGAACAGCAGCACTGACTTGTGCACCAATGACTTGGTATTGCCGCTTTAGATCAAGAGGAGGTATATTGTTCACTTGCTCACACCAAAAATTCTTATTTAATAGGATAAGCTTAAGAATAAAATTGTGGATTCTTTAATCGAACTACAGCCAACCGACTTACCCTGGGGATTGGGTATGATGGCGCTCGCGATTGGTTTGTCAAGTTGGCAACAATTAGGTTTGGAACTCTCCCTCGCAATCGCGACGGGACGAACCGTCTTGCAGCTCATGGTGGTAGGCTATGGGCTAGCTGTAGTTTTTGCCTTGGATAACCCGCTCCCAGTTTTGGGGATTTTGCTGGTAATGTTGACTATTGCGACTATTACTGCTCGCAATCGTATTGGCAAAAAGATTCCCAGAGTAATACCGATCGTATTCGGTTCGATTTTCTTCAGTACTGCCCTGACCTTGATTTATACCAATCTGCTGATTGTGCAACCAGATACTTGGTACGAACCCCAGTATCTGATTCCCTTAGGGGGTATTGTACTAGGAAATGCCATGAATGGAGCCGCGATCGCGGGGGAACGCCTCGTTAGTACGATTAGTAGCAGTAGCCTAGAAATTGAAACCCATTTGAGCTTAGGAGCAACACCGCAACAGGCTGTAGCCGGATACCGCAAAGATGCCATTCGTGCGGGACTAATTCCTACCATCAACTCGATGATGGTAGTAGGTATTGTTACCTTACCAGGCATCATCACCGGGCAACTCCTGAGCGGCATTGACCCACTCAATGCCGCATCCTATCAAATGTTAATCATGTTTATGCTAGCTTTCACTAACCTCGTAACCACCCTCTTGGTTACTCAAGGACTGATGCGCCAATTTTTTAATGCTCAAGCTCAATTACAGCTTCCTTAGGTGGTAGTAGGAAGTAATGAGCGCCCGACGGCGAATTAAAAGTTAAAAATTAAAAATTAAAAAAAATTTAATCAAAATTTTAGCAAAATAACCGGAATTTCACTGAGTAGAGAAGAATAAAGTATAGAGAAACTCTCACAATAGACATTCTGGATGTACTGCAAGTCCGTTAATCAACTGATGTGAGCAGATTTAGCCGTTTGTCACTCATCAGGGAAAGATATTGCAGACATAACCAGTATAAGCTGTTAGGCTGGGTGATAACTTGGGAAAGAGAGAAGGATACCTATTTTGTCAATTTTTGTCAATCAAATCCTTGGCAAGTTGAACCCTATCTCCAGCAAAAATTTACTTTGTTCACAAAAAAACTATTATGTCATCATCTAAGGTAGTCAATCCCATTGTTTTAGGTGTAGTTGCCTTCCTTGTCAGTCTTATATTTGGTTCCGTATTAAAGCAAGACAAGGCGCTTCTGAATGGTGCAATTACCGGCTCCGTTATTGGTGCAGGAACAGCCCTGCTAGACAAACAGCGTACTAATCGAGAAGAACGCAACAAAAATTCTTTGCTCAGCGAAATTCAAAAGCTAGACGAACAAAAAAACAAGCTATCTGAATCCCTGGATACGGCAACAACTGCCAAGGAAAAAACTCAAGGCAGTGTTAATACTTTAACCGCAAAAAAAACCCAGCTACAAAGCCAAGTCTCTGAACTCAACCAACAAAAACAAGAACTGCATCAGGAGCTAGCGACTCTCAATGGGCAAAAGCAGCAGAGTGAAATTGAATCTTCCAATCTAAAAGTACAACTGAAATCCCTCCAAGAAAGAGAAAGAGAGGGTAATCAAACTGCATTAGAGCTCACGAGTCAACTACAGGATATAGAAAGACAAAAGAAGAATCTACAAACCCAATTGGAGCAGCTACAAACTCAAGTTACTGAGCAGCTTCAGTATAAACAGGAGCTAGAGCAAGAAATTACCAATCTTAAAGAGACTGAGTACCAGATAACAGAGGAATCAGATAGTCTACAAGCTCAGGTTCAGACTCTTGTAGATCAACACATCGAACTCAGTCAGCTACAAAGCCAAGTTGCCGCCAAACATCATCAACAAGAACTACTCCAGCAAAATATAGTCATTCTGGAAAGTCGCAACTCCCAGCTAGAAACCGATTTAGATAACTTACAAACTCAGATTCAAGAGTTTGAACAGCTGGAAAGTAAAGTTTCCGAAAAACAGGTTAGTAAGCAACAGTTAGAGGAGGAGTTAACCACTCTTGAGGGACAAAAACAGCAATTAACCACAAATTTATCGGAATTACAGGCTCAATTAACTCAACCCCAACAACAAAAGCAGCAGTTGGAGGAAGAGTTAACCACTCTTGAGGGACAAAAACAGCAATTAACCACAGATTTATCGGACTTACAGGCTCAATTAACTCAACCTCAACAACAAAAACAGCAGTTGGAGGAAGAGTTAACCACTCTTGAGGGACAAAAACAGCAATTAACCACAGATTTATCGGACTTACAGACTCAACTCACTCAACCCCAACAACAAAAGCAGCAGTTGGAGGAAGAATTAACCACTCTTGAGGGACAAAAACAACAACTAGCCACAGATTTATCGGAATTACAGGCTCAACTCACTCAACCTCAACAACAAAAACAGCAGTTGGAGGAAGAGTTAACCACTCTTGAGGGACAAAAACAACAACTAGCCACAGATTTATCGGAATTACAGGCTCAACTTACTCAACCCCAACAACAAAAGCAACAGTTGGAGGAAGAGTTAACCACTCTTGAGGGACAAAAACAGCAATTAACCACAGATTTATCGGACTTACAGGCTCAATTAACTCAACCCCAACAACAAAAACAGCAGTTGGAGGAAGAGTTAACCACTCTTGAGGGACAAAAACAGCAATTAACCACAGATTTATCGGACTTACAGGCTCAACTCACTCAACCTCAACAACAAAAGCAACAGTTGGAGGAAGAGTTAACCACTCTTGAGGGACAAAAACAACAACTAGCCACAGATTTATCGGAATTACAGGCTCAACTTACTCAACCCCAACAACAAAAGCAACAGTTGGAGGAAGAATTAACCACTCTTGAGGGACAAAAACAGCAATTAACCACAGATTTATCGGAATTACAGGCTCAATTAACTCAACCTCAACAACAAAAGCAGGAGTTGGAGGAAGAGTTAACCACTCTGGAAGGACAAAAACAGCAACTAGCTACTGAGTTATTGGAATTACAGACTCAACTCACTCAACCCCAACAACAAAAGCAGGAGTTGGAGGAAGAGTTAACCACTCTTGAGGGACAAAAACAGCAATTAGCTACAGATTTATCGGACTTACAGGCTCAACTCACTCAACCTCAACAACAAAAGCAGCAATTGGAGGAAGAGTTAACCACTCTTGAGGGACAAAAACAGCAATTAACCACAGATTTATCCGAGTTAAAGGTTCAATTAACTCAACCCCAACAACAAAAGCAGCAATTGGAGGAAGAGTTAACCACTCTTGAGGGACAAAAACAGCAACTAGCTACTGAGTTATCCGAGTTACAGACTCAACTTACTCAACCTCAACAACAAAAACAGCAGTTGGAGGAAGAGTTAACCACTCTTGAGGGACAAAAACAGCAACTAGCTACAGAGTTATCCGAGTTACAGGTTCAATTAACTCAACCCCAACAACAAAAGCAGCAATTGGAGGAAGAGTTAACCACTCTTGAGGGACAAAAACAGCAATTAACCACAGATTTATCCCAGTTAAAGGTTCAATTAACTCAACCTCAACAACAAAAACAGCAGTTGGAGGAAGAGTTAACCACTCTTGAGGGACAAAAACAGCAATTAACCACAGATTTATCCCAGTTAAAGGTTCAATTAACTCAACCTCAACAACAAAAGCAGCAGTTGGAGGAGGAATTAACCACTCTTGAAGGACAAAAACAGCAACTAGCCAAAGATTTATCAGACTTACAAGCTCAATTTACAGCCCAATACAACCACAAAGAAATACTCGAGCAAGAAGTCAACCAACTTGAGGAACAAAGAAAACAACTAGAAGAAACTTTCAGGAACCATCCTGCACCAGCGCCAGCGACTCCAGTTACTGAAACAGTTACACAAGGATTACTACCCGACGAAGATTTACCCCCTGAATGGGCTGCTTTTGCAGCGTTGCAGGATGAATTTGTAAATGAAGATGAGATACCCACCGAAGAAATATCAACACAATGGGTTGGTATGGAGGAGCAGCAGTTTGAAGATCCTGAATTGGAAGATGATTTAGCATCTGTCTGGACTGAATTCATCTTGGCATTGCCAAAACATCAGTTGGAGGTGCTCAAAGCTATTACTCAAGAAGATGCTCCCGCTGCTAAACTCAGTAGCATTGCTCAGGAAAACAACACAACCCCTGAAGAATTGATTAAGGTGCTTAATGGACAGGCACAAAGTGCTATTGGTAATGCGATTATTGAATCCGGATCTACTACTCCTACTATTACCAATGGGGAATATGCAACTATACTTGAGCAGATTTTCGAGGTGATTGCATATATGGAGAATTGAGAATTGAGAATCAAGTATGCAATAGGGCGTATGCAATACGCCCCTACTGCTAGGTAAGGAGAGACAATTATAGGAACTGTGAGGTTAATACAGGAAACAAAATTTGCGATCGCACAGCTCACTATCACTCTCTGCTGTCGCTTCATCCCACGCTACAGTATAAGCGATCACTTGTTGCTCGTTTAAGGGTAAAATGTAGAAATAATTATCTATTGCGCTTATGAGCCAGTATACAAGACAGGTCATTTTATACAAAGATGAAGATGATTATTGGATCGTGGAATGCCCAAGTCTCAAGGGATGCAATAGTCAGGGAAGAACGAAAGAAGAGGCTCTCTCCAATATCAAGGAAGCTATAGTAGGTTACGTGGCTGCTTTAGATGAGGATGGCTTATCTATTCCAGAAGAAGATTTTGAAACATTCTTGGTGGTTGTGTGAGTAAGTTGCCTAGTATTTCGGGTAAAGAGTGTATCAAGGCTCTGGAAAAAATTGGTTTCTATCAAAGGCGGCAAGAAAGCAGTCACATTATTATGCGAAGGGATGAACCATTTGCCCAAGTTGTTGTTCCCAATCACTCAGAGTTAGCTAAGGGGACATTAAGAGCAATAATTCGGGATATTAAGTTGAGCGTTGAAGAGTTTGTAGCACTTTTATAGTGACTTGTCAGTTGGGTGTAGCTTTTGCGAAACCCAACAACAGAGATTTGGCATTGGTTTAAGTTGATTTTACTGGACTGACGCTCTAGTGTGGGGTAGATGACACCCGATGTTACCTAAAAGAAATAAGAGAGCTCCCGTTTAGCGAATCAACGAGGCATCATTAAGCCTAGCCGTCATTGAGTTGTAAAACTGATAGTTGCCACCTCCTTGGCTCCGACAAAAGCGTCTTGCTTGATCTGCTGCTGTCAGTAGTTGATCTGGATTGTTACCATTCTTGGGATAGAGGGCAATACCAATACTAGTTTGAACAGATACTTGCTGACCATTGAGAGAGTAGGGTTGAGTGAGGGAGTTAAGGAGATTGCGAGCCGATTTGGCAACCTCTTTTTTCTCAAGCATCCCCACCAGGATCAGGCAAAATTCATCCCCACCGATGCGAGTAACGGCATTTTGTTCTGCCACTGCATCTTGCAACCTTTCTGCTACAGCTTGGAGCAATAAATCTCCAGTTGCTTGTCCCAAATTACCATTAATACTGCGAAAATCGTCTAAATTCACATACAGAAGAGCCACCTGCTCTTGTTGTTGTTGTGCCTCCGAAAGGACTCCTGGCAACCAGTCAAGTAGTGCTTTCCTGTTAGGCAGATTAGTCAGTGAGTCCCGATAGGATAACTTGCTCACCTGAACTGCCGTTTCCTGGATGTTATCTACTATTTGCTCTACCGCATCTTTAGCTTGTTTGATGTCCTCTAGGTAGGGTTGAGTGATCGCTTCGAGTTTTGCCAGTCGAGCCAAGACAGTGTCGATGAGTTCATCGCTAGTAAATGGTTTGGTGAGATAGTCATCTGCCCCAAGATTCATTCCTTCCCTAATATCTGACTTATCCGCTTTGGCTGTGAGGAAAATGAAGGGAATCTTAGCAGTTCCTGGGTCTTGCAGCAGCTCTTGGAGCACATCATAACCATCCATATCTGGCATCATAATGTCACAAACAATGAGATCTGGTAAATGGTTGTTGGCCAATTCCACACCCTCTAAACCATTTTCTGCACCGATTGTCTGGAATCCTACATGACTTAAGATCTTCAGAAGATTAGAGCGAATTGCTTGCTGGTCTTCAATTACCAGAATAGTTTTCTTTTTTTGATGGTTCATAGTTCATTGGTAGTGTGACAGTGAAAGTAGTGCCCCTGTCCACTTCGCTTTCCACAGCGATGTCTCCCCCGTGCAACTCCACACATTTCTTAACAATGGTCAATCCTAGTCCAGTGCCGGAAATGGTGCCAACGTTGCTAGCTCGATGAAAACTTTCAAATAGATGCGCTTGATCTGCCGGAGGAATGCCAATACCTCGATCTTGCACCTGAAAGATGGCTTTGTCATCCTGACAAGTAAGCTTGAGCTCTATTGTGCTGTCTTGGGGAGAATATTTAATGGCATTAGCAAGCAAATTATTCAAAATGCTGCGGAGTAGCTTTTCATCCATGAAGCCGCTGTATTGACCATGACTGTGGAAGTAAAGCCGGTGGTGTTTACCCACGCCAATGGCTACTTCCTTGACCAAAGCATGACAGAATTGGTCAAGCTCAAGCTTGATCGGTCGAAATTCTAATTTTCCTGCTTCTGAACGGGTAACGAACATTACATCTTCGAGAAGCCTAGTCATGTGCTTAACAGAGGTTTGAATTTGATGAAACAACTCTTGCTTTTCCTCATCTGTACAGGGAAACTTTTCTAATAGATCCGCAGAAGAGAGGATAGTCGCCAAAGGGGTGCGGAACTCATGGGAAGTGATGGCAATAAACCGGGACTTCAGTTCATTGAGTTCTCGTTCCTTGGCTAATGCTTTGAGCATTTCCGCTTCGGCTTGCTTTCGCTTAGTAATATCCCGCTGTATAGCTACAAAATGGGTAAATTGCCCTCGCTCATTAGCAATAGGGACAATATTAATTTCGCTCCAATACTCAGAACCATTTTTATGGTAGTTGAGTAACTCAGCCTGAACTGGTTCCCGCTTAAGGATAGCACCCCGAATTTTATTTAACTGGCTGCGGTCTGTTTTCGGACCTTGGAGGATACGCGGTGTCCTACCAATTACTTCTTCTGGCAAATAACCAGTCATCTGGGTAAAAGCTTGGTTAACATAGACAATTCTTAATCCAGAACGATTAACCGTATCAGCATCGGTGATCAGAATAACATCATTGGCATTGGTAATCCCTGACTCCAACAGACGCAGACGCTCTTGTGAAAGTTGCCGTTCCGTGATATCCCGGGAAACTGAGACAATTTCTCTAGCTATACCAGTATCTGGAGCAATCACGGTTTTACTCGTGGTTTCAAACCAAATATAACTGCCGTCTTTCTTCCGAATACGATAGGAACTAGTACAACTGCCTTGTGCTTGAAGAATATCAAGTTGGCATTGCTGAGCACTTGCCCAATCTTGGGGATGAATCAAGTCTTGACTAGATAATCCCACTAATTCTTCCGGTTCATAACCGAGTAAAGTACGACAAGCCGGTGAAGCATAAAGATAAACCCCTGCTAAGTCGTGGCGAGAAATCAAATCAGTGGAGTTTTCTGCCAACAACCGATATCTCTCCTCACTTACCCGAAGTACCTGATCCGCTTGCTTGGGTTCAGTGATATCCCAACCTACTGCCTGTAACTTAAACAAGCAATTGGTCTCCAGCACACTACTGCCTGCCAATTCGCTTTCATAGAAACCACGAATCGTCCACTGATGCCAACGCACCTCACCAGTAGGTAAAATAACCTGATATTCCGCCGTAAATACCGGTTTTTCCGGACTCAGACCAGCCATTATATCTGCTAAAAGGGGTGAGTTTTCCACCGGCATGAGGTGTGAAAACTGGCAGCCAATCAACTCCTCTGGCTGCTTGCCGAAATAATGGCAGTAGGCTTGGTTAACAAAAGTAATTTTGCCATTAGGTAAAAAACGACAGATTAATCCCCTTTGATCTTCAACAATACCTTGATAGAGTGCCTGACTCTTGCGAAGTTCCTTTTCCACCTGCTGACGTTGCTGTATCTCCCGCTGGAGTTGCTCAATGGTAATTTTGTCATTTGTCATTTGTTGTTTGTTGTTTGTTGTTTGTTGTTTGTTGTTGGTTGTTTGTTGTTTGTTGTTGGTTGTTTGTTGTTTGTTGTTGGTTGTTTGTTGTTTGTTGTTTGTTGTTGGTTGTTTGTTGTTTGTTGTTTGGGAATTGGGAATTGGGAATTGGGAATTGGGAATTGGGAATTGGGAATTGGGAATTGGGAATTGGGAATTGGGAATTGGGAATTGGGAATTGGGAATTGGGAATTGGGAATTGGGAATTGGGAATTGAGAATTGAGAATTGAGAATTGAGAATTGAGAATTGGTGAGTGTAAATATCTCCTTGTCTTCCTTGTCTTCCTTGTCTTCCTTGTCTTCCTTGTCTTCCTTGTCTCCCCCATCTCCCCACCTCCCCACCTCCCCACCTCCCCACCTCCCCACCTCCCCATCAATACCAGGAGCCGCCTTCTGCTAATAACCAGTGACTAGCCATTAGCAGAAGGCGGCTCATTAGCATAAATTAAGAAAAATGTCAAGCTCTTGCTGCTTCTGCAAGCTCCGCCATACGCTGGAATAAGTAGCCCGTGCCACGAGCAGTGATAATAAATTCTGGCTGCTTGGGATTCTCTTCGATTTTGGCTCGCAAACGAGAGATATGAACATCAACAATTCGCAAATCACTATGGCAGATGGGAGTTATTCCCCAGACTGCTTTCAAAATATCGGCACGGGAAACTGGTTTGCCTGAGTTATTGACTAACAGTTGCAGCAAATCAAATTCTATGCCGGTTAGCCGGATTTGCTCATTGCCTCGATCAACTCGCCGTTTGTTAGTATTAATGTGCAGCGCACCAATTTGAATCTCTCCGGAACTAATAAAAGCCGAAGTGATGGTAGATTTGAACCGACGTAAAATAGAAGCAATGCGAGCTTCTAGCTCTTTCGGTGAAAAGGGTTTGACAAGATAGTCATCTGCTCCGAGTTCCAAACCAGCGATTCGATCCGCGACATCTCCCAAGGCAGTTAGCATAATGATGGGCACATCAGATTTTTTTCGTATTTCTTTACAAACGTAATAGCCATCATACTTGGGCATCATTATGTCTAAGACTATCAAATCAGGTACTTCCTTAGAGAAAAATAGAAGTGCCTCTTCACCATCAGCAGCAGTGACTACATCATAACCAATCATTGACAGGCGAGTTTCCAGAATACGCCGGAGGGCGGCTTCGTCGTCTACCACCAGGATTTTTTCTGTGTGGTTTTCCACGTTTAATCAATACTCCTTACTGAATTTAGGCCAATAGAATGAACGAAATTAGCATTTGTCTAGTTGAGCCGGTTGACGATCGCAGCGGATTCAGATATATAGATCTACCATCTTGCTTAAAAGAAAACCATTTTGGATTTGTGCGTAAGACTGCTGGGCTGAATGAGCAACTGCTTGTTGGGGTAAAAAAACACCAAAGCATTGTCAGTCATTGGTTAGACGTCATAGCAAATAAATGCTGTGACTTGAATTTTGTTATCATTATGATAACGTTTATTTTCTTTTTTTTTACCTCTGACTCGAACCGACAACCACCGGTTCACCCAGGAGCTACTCCGATACTGCTCGGTTAAGGAGAGATGAGGAGATGGAGGGATGGGGGGATGGGGAGATGGGGGGATGGGGAGATGGGGAGAAAAACGAGTGAGTTTATACTTTAGTATTCATTAATTAATTGTCACAGTTGATCAATGTCTTGACGACCTACGATATCATCAT